>JBGTSL010000208.1:0-4149 GCA_041940325.1 Brevundimonas sp. | reverse complement strand
CATCGCCGGGCCGGAGCCGGCCGGCGCGCCCGGGGTCGGGGCAGTCGTATCGGTCATGTTCCGGTTTCCTTAGTCAGCGGCTTCGGCGGTGGCGTCTTCACGCGGCGTGCGCTCACGCTCACGTTCACGCTCACGCTCGCGGCGGGCCAGCAGCGGCGACAGCTCGAGGTCGAGTTCCTCGACGCGGACGGTCAGCCAGCGCAGCACGTCCTCGTTGATCGACAGCTGACGCTCGACCTCGGCCATGGCGGCCGGGGGGGCGTCGACGGCGAGCAGCGAATAGTGAGCCTTGCGGTTCTTCTTCACGCGGTAGGTCAGGTTGCGCAGACCCCAGTACTCGATCTTGGCGACGGAACCGCCGCCTTGCTCGATCAAGCCCTTGATGGTGTCGTTCAGCGCTTCGGCCTGTTGCGCGCTGATATCCTGGCGCGACATGACCGTGTGCTCGTAAAGAGCCATGCGGTGGTCTCCCTTGGTGGGCGTCGGCGCGGGGGGACCGGGTTCAGTCCTGTCCCACGATGGCTCCTGAAGCGGCGGCCGGGATGACTTCCCGAACCCTTTGGAACTCCGCGTCAGGACCGAAGCCCTGGAAAGGCGGGGCGTATAGGGGAAAAGGCGGGGCCGGTCTAGCCCAGCGAACGCGACAGCCAGCCGATCGGGCCGGAACTGAGCAACAGTATGGCGATCGCGTGCCACCAGAGCCTCCTGACGAAGATCAGCGAGGCGAAGATGCCCAGGACCACGAAATCGATGATCCGCTGGTTCAGGAAGGCCAGCAGGACGCCGTTCATGGCGTTCTCGATGGCGTCGATCAACAACAGCCAGCCCAGGGCGGCCGTGAACAGGCTCCAGAAGTAGGGGCCGTTGCGATGGTAGTAGGCCTTCAGGTCGATGCCCTCGGCGGGGACCTCGTCGGGAAGGGCGGCGGCCGCCAGCAGGAACAGGATCACCAGTTCCGCGAACAGCGGCAGGAACTGGCCGATGGTGACGCCCGTGTCCTCTGGACGGTAGAGGGCCCACCAGATCTGGATCACCGTCAGGACGACCATTACCGTCGCCAGGGGTGCTGCCCAGTGCCATTTCACGCGCCGGCCAGCGCGGATGAGCCGGTTCAGGCTGGTCAGCACGTCGACCAGTGCGAGGCCGATGATGATCGACGCCAGGACGGACGTGTATTCGAATGCGCTCATGCCGCTCCCCCGAACCGCTGGCGAAGCCTAGGCCGGATCAGGGACGCGCGCCAATCCGGCTATTGAGGCCGGACGACCATACAGGTGACGCGGCGCTCGGCCAGGGTGGCGCAGGCGGCCTGGGCGGCCTGTTCGGTCATGCCGGTGAAGCGCGAGCGGTACCAGCCCTCGGCGTTCTGCACGGTGCGTTCGGCGGCGGAGAACTGACTGCGGAAGCGCCGGTTGACCTCGGTCAGCCAGTCGCGGGCGACGGTTTCGTCGCGGAAGGCGCCGACCTGGACGGCCCAGCGGCCGGCGGTCTCGCGGACGGTTTCGCGCGCCGACTGACGCGGCGGCGCGGACGCGGGCGCGCCATTCAGCGAGGCGGTGACATCGGACGGATCCTCAGTGCGCATCAGCGAGGCCAGGGTGCGGCCTTCCGACGGGGCCGGCGTGACCCGCGTCGGTTGCGGCGGAGGGGAGGGCAGGGAGGCGTAGCTGACGGCGTTTGAACCGACGCTGTCGTCCTCGTCCTCAAGATCGGCGTACTGGACGGGGCCGGAATTGTCGGGACCGATGCCGAAGCCCTTCTGCTCGAAATAGGTCTGGGCCACCTGGATGGTCTGGCCGGCGCGGCGCAACCGCTCAACCTCGAAGCCGGTCTCCATCAATTCGGCGACATGGCTGTTGCGGCTGGCCGTCGACCGCCCGCCGAGCACGATGGTGATCAGGCGCCGGCCGTCGCGAACCGCCGAGGCCGCGAGGTTGTAACCCGAGGCGTTGGTGTATCCGGTCTTCATGCCGTCGTAGCCGAACTCGCTGCGCAGCAGGCCGTTGGTGTTGCGGTACTCGCGTCCCTCATAGACCCAGTCGTGCAGCCCGAAATACCGGTAGTACTGCGGATAGTCCCGCATGACGGCGCGGGCGAGGATGGCCAGATCGCGGGCCGAGGTAACCTGGCGCGCGTCGGGCAGGCCGTTCGGATTGACGTAGCGGGTCTGGGTCATGCCCAGTTCGCGGGCCTTGAGCGTCGCCCGGGCCGCGAACCGGTCCTGCGAACCAGCGACGTGTTCGGCGATCGCCATGGCCATGTCGTTGGCGCTGCGCACGGCCGTCGCCTTCATGGCGTCGTCGAGGGTGATGGTCTGGCCCGCGGCCAATCCGAGTTTCGACGGCGGCTGGCTGGCGGCGCGGGGCGATACCGTGATGACGTCGTCGAGCTTCACCTTGCCCTCGGTGAGGGCTTCGAAGGTCAGGTACAGCGTCATCACCTTGGTGATGGAGGCGGGATAGCGCCGGCTGTCGGCGTGGCGGGCGAACAGAACCTCGCCCGTCTCGGCGTCGACCACGATGGCGGCGTAGCGGGTGTTCTCTGACGACTGGGCGACCAGCGGTGCTGTCGTGGGGACCATCGCGAGCGCGACGATCAGCATCAGCGACAGCAGGCCACGGCGGATCAGGGACAGGTTCGGCAAGCGCAGGCCTCATACATTCAGTAGCGCGACGGCGGCCCCACCACGCGACGCTGATGAAAGGCTAACATGCGTCATCGGGGTTTCGTGAGGGTAAACAAGCCGTCAACGGATTTGTGAAGCGGTCTCTCCTGACAGGAGGGTTTCGTCGTTTGTGACATTATGGTGCACTGCACAAAACACCCTTGACCTTTGTTCGCACTTGCACCATATGAGCCTCTGTCGCGGTGGCCTCGCTCGCCGCGGAAAGATCACAAGCGGCCAAGCCGCGACAGGTTCAGGAGAGATACCATGGCCGACAGCGCCGAAACCGTGAAGAAGACCGTCGAAACCGCCACCGCCCAGGTCAAGGCTTCGGCCGAGAAGGCCCAGGCCCAGGCCGAGAAGATGCAGGCCGCCGGCGCCCAGGCGTTCCGTGAAGCCGCCGACAAGTCGGTCGCCGGCCTGACCGAACTGAACGCCGAGGGCAAGAAGAACCTCGAGGCCGTCGTCGCCTCGGCCACCGCCGCCCAGAAGGGCGTCGAGGCCCTGTCGGCCCAGACCGTGGCCTACGGCAAGAAGTCGTGGGAAGACGGCGTCGCCGCCGCCCAGTCGCTGGCCGCCGCCCGCTCGGTGCAGGAGCTGGTCGAGCTGCAGACCTCGTGGGCCAAGTCGGCCGCCGAGACCTATCTGTCGGAAATCACCAAGATGACCGACGTCTTCACCGCCTCGGTGAAGGACAGCTTCAAGCCGATCAACGAGCGCGTCACCGCCTCGGTCGAAAAGTTCCAGGCCACCCGCTAAGCCTGAAACCGCAGTACTCTTGCGAAGGGCCTCCGGAGTGATCCGGGGGCCCTTTTCGATTCCGGGGCGTTCGTCACGCAAGCTGTGACTGGACGCCGCTTCAAATCAGGCCATCATTCCCTATCTGTCCATCGACTCCCCAAACACGGACAACGAATGCCGCCGTCACGTAAGGCCGGTGATCGGGAAGGAGGCCTCGGGGCCGCCACCGTCACCGAGACAAAGCCGAAGCTTCAGAAGCCCTCGCTGTAATTCGTCATCTACGTGCTGGAGCGGTTCTTCCAGAAGAGCCGCGAGGACGCGACCCGCATCATGCTGCATGTGCACCAGCATGGCGTCGGGGTCTGCGGCGTCTTCACCTACGAGGTGGCCGAAACCAAGGTCGCCCAGGTGGTCGAGACGGCCCGCCGTCACCAGCACCCGCTGCAATGCACGATGGAAAAGGACTGAGAGGAACCTCCATGCCGTCATTTTCGCGTCCTCTCGAAGAGACCCTGCACCGCGCCGTCCACTATGCGAACGAGCGCCGGCACGAATACGCCACCCTTGAGCATCTGCTGCTCGCCTTGGTCGACGACCCGGACGCGGCCAATGTGATGACCGCCTGCAACGTCGATCTGCCCAGTCTGAAGACGGCGCTGACGCTGTATGTCGACACCGACCTGGCGGCGCTGGCCACCTCGGACGGCGAGGACGCCAAGCCGACGGCGGGCTTTCAGCGCGTC
>JBGTSL010000207.1:0-4162 GCA_041940325.1 Brevundimonas sp. | reverse complement strand
AAGGCCTCGATCATGGTCATCGAACACGCCGACCGCTTCGGCTTGGCCCAACTGCACCAGCTGCGCGGCCGCGTCGGGCGTGGAACGGCCGCCAGCACCTGCCTGCTGCTCTATGGTGGCGGCGACGACGGGCTCGGCGAGACCGCGCGCGTCCGGCTGGAGACCCTGCGCCGCACCGAGGACGGCTTCGAGATCGCCGAGGAGGACTTCCGCCTGCGCGGCGGCGGCGATCCGCTGGGCCTGAAGCAGAGCGGCTTTCCCGCCTATCGCTTCGCCGACCCGATCCGGCACCGGGAGTTGCTGCTGGCCGCCGCGGACGATGCGCGGCTGGTGCTGGGACGAGACCCGGATCTGGCCACGCCGCGGGGCCAGGCGGTCCAGGTGCTTGAGGCCCTGTTTGACTGGCGCAATGACCGGCCCGGTCTGGACTAGGTTCAGCCGCGCGTGGCTTGCCACGCGGCCAGCCGCGCTTGAGCGTCCGCTTCAATATCTCCGTAGAAGAGATTGTATGGACGCGATTTCCTTCGGTCAGCCCAGCCCCCCGTCTGGCGGAACGACTCCATCTCCGGTTCGGTATGGCGCAACAAGCCGTCGCGGCACTGGGTGGCGATCTCGCGCGCCAGCAGGGCGGGATGGGTGCCCCATTCCAGCCCGGTCGCATTGGTCGCGCCCCGGTTCAGGCGCGCTTCCACCGGGGCGGTCGAGGTCGATCCGGTGACCGGGTTGACGCACAGGGGTTCACGCTCGCCGAGCTCGACCAGCCGCCCGCGCTCGTCCCAGACCAGCGCGCGCCGGAGCCGCCGCCGCGCCGCTCCGTCATTGCCCTCGCCGACGGGTGAAAAGCCGACGACGCAGCCGGTCTGGCTCCGCCGCGCGCAAGCCGGGATCCGCGGCGACATGCCCTCCGCGGGTGTCACCACGTCGATCAAATAGGCCGCGACAAGACGCTCCCGCAGCGCCGGGTCCGACGCCACCCGCTCGCGCAGCAGCCGCTCGACCAGTTCGCCGCCCTGTTCCACCCCGGCCAGCACGATGGGCCCCTCTGGATGGCGCGCAATCCAGGTCTCGAAGGCGGCGACGACGTCCCGCCAGGCGAAGGCCCGGGCCTCGCGCGCGTCGTCGCGAAGGGTCAGCCGCGTGTAGAGGCTGCCTTGCCGATAGCGCGGCGCGCTGACCGGGCCCAGCCGCGCGAAGGGGCCCGCATAGTTCGGCAGCACTACCCGTTCCAGATAGGCGTCGGCCTTGCGGTCCCCGATCGGGCCGTTCCACTCGGCCCCGCCGTCATAGGTCGTCGAGTGGACGAAGAAGACCGCCGCGGGCCCGGCGTCGGGCGCGCTCACCTCGTTCAGGGCCCAGACTCCGGGCTGCGCGTAGTCGGGCGCGGGAGGTGGCTGATAGGTCTGGAACGGGACCTGCGGATCCAGCCCGGCCCGAAGAATGTCGCCTCGCCACACGGCCACCGCCGCGGTCAGCAGGAAGACCAGGGCGAAACCGGCCCAGCCGAACCACTGCCGGAGGGTCAGCCGGGGGAGCTTCATCGATACGGGTCCGCCGTGGCGAGAAAGTCCTGCACATAGCGCCGGACCCCTTCTTCCAACGGCGTCGATTGCCCGCTGAAGCCGGCGGCGCGGACCCGCTCCATCCGGGCCTCGGTGAAATACTGGTATTTGTCGCGGATGCTCTCCGGTGTGTCGATGTATTCGACCCGGGCGTCCTTGCCGGCCGCCGCGAAGGTGGCCTCGGCGAGGTCGAGGAAGGAGCGCGCCTGACCGGAGCCCGCATTGAACACCCCGGACACGGCAGGCGTGTCCAGCAGCCAGTCGACGATGTCGACCACGTCGTCGACGAAGACGAAGTCGCGCAACTGGCCGCCGTCGGAGTAGGCGGGGTTGTGCGAGCGGAACAGGGTCACCGGCTCGCCCGCCGCCACCTTCGGCCAGATCTGCGCCACGACCGACTTCATGCCGCCCTTGTGGTACTCGTTCGGCCCGTAGACGTTGAAGAATTTCAGCCCCGCCCACTGGCCCGGCGACTGGCCCCTGTCCGACTGCCGCGCGGCATACTGGTCGAACAGCATTTTCGAATAACCGTAGGCGTTTAGCGGCCGCAATGAAGCCAGCCCCTCAAGGCTGTCATCGTCCTCGAACCCCTGCTCGCCGTCGCCGTAGGTCGCCGCCGACGAGGCGTAGACCATCCTTGCGTCCCTGAGCGCGCACCAGTCCCAGATGTCCCGCGACAGGGTGAAATTGGTCCTCATGATGAGGTCCGCGTCCGCCTCGGTCGTCGACGAGATCGCCCCCATGTGCACCACGGCCTCGATCCGTTCGGCGTGCCGCTCCAGCTGCTCAAACAGTTCCTCGGGCTGCCAGAGGTCGGCGACCGGGTGTTTGGCGATGTTCTTCCACTTGCCGAGGGCGGCGTCCTCCAGCCGGTCGCAGACGACCACGTCCCGCCGGTCCTCGGCGCACAGCCGGGCGACGATGTTCGAGCCGATGAAGCCGGCCCCTCCGGTGACCACGATCATCCGCCGGCTCATTGGTCGTCCTTCATCTTCTCGATGGTCTTTGTGGTCGAATAGCCGTCCTCGAACCTGGCCAGCTTCACCTCGCCGCCCCAGCTCTCCACCAGGTCGCCGCCGACCACGCCCTCGCGGCTGTAGTCCGCGCCCTTGACCAGCACGTCGGGCCGCAGCCGTTCGATCAGCGCCAGCGGCGTCGGATCGTCGAACGAGGTGACCCGGTCCACGCTCGTCAGACCGCCGATGACCACGGCCCGGCTGTCCAGGTCGTTGATCGGCCGTCCCTCGCCCTTCAGCCGGCGCACTGAGTCGTCCGTGTTCAGCGCCACCACCAGCCGGTCGCACCAGCCCCGCGCCTGGGCCAGATAGGCGACGTGGCCGCGGTGCAGGATGTCGAAACAGCCGTTGGTGAAGCCGACCTTCAGTCCCTGCCGCCTCCAGCCCTCGACCACATGGGCCAGTTCGTCCAGCGGCATGACCTTGGCGTGGGCCCCGGCGGCGTGCTGGCTCATCTCGGCGTCGATCAGCTCGGCGGGGGTGACCACGGCGGTGCCAGCCTTCCCGACCACCACGCCCGAGGCGAGGATGGCGAACTCCACCGCCGTCTCCAGCGAGGCGCCGGCGCCCAGCGCCAGACCTGCGAAACTGTCGGACATGCAGACCACCCGGTGGATCAACCACTCGCTCCCGCAGACGCTGGGGAACGCGGTGATCCTGTTGTACCTCAACGCGGCCTTCACGTTCCTGTTCGGTGGGTTCGCGAGCGTGATCGGGCTCGCCGTGGTGACCGGCCAGGTCGCCGCCGGGTTCGGCATCGCCAACGAGAAGCGGTGGGGCTACCAACTGGGTGTGGCGATGGCGTTCCTGCCGTTCGCGCTGCGATTCCTCGTCGGCGGGCTCGACGCGGTCCTGGGCACCGGGATCATCAACCTGATGTTCGAGATCCTCCTCGTGGCCCTCCTCCTGCACAACGACTCCAAGGAGTACCAGCGCATCTGGTTCTCCTGAACCTCCCGGGGCGTCGGCGCGTTTTCTCCGGCCTCGGCGCCGACCCGTAGCGTCGCCCCGATCGGTGACCACGAGGGGTCTTTGGGGGATTCATGGACCACAACCTGGCGGACGTGTTCGAGGCCGTGGCTGCGGCCATCCCGGACCAGGAGGCGGTCGTCTGGCGTGATCGACGCCTGACCTACGGCGAGCTCGACGAGCGGGCCAACCGACTCGCCGGCGTGCTGCACGGTGCCGGCCACGGCGCGCGATCGGAGCGCGACGGCCTGGGCGGTCACGAGTCGCACCAGGACCACCTGGCCATCTACCTCGACAACGGCAACGAGTACCTCGAGTCGATGGTCGGCGCGTTCAAGGCGCGCGTCGCCCCCTTCAACGTGAACTACCGCTACGTCGAGGAGGAGCTGCTCTACCTCCTCGACAACTGCCGGGCCGACGCCATCGTCTTCGACTCCCGCTTCGCCGACACGCTGTCGGCCGTGCTGCCGAAGCTCCCGAACCTGCGCACCCTGCTCCAGGTCGGCGAGGGACCGCTGGTGGAGGGGGCCGTCCGCTACGAGGATGCGCTCGCCGGCGCGGCGGCGACCCCGCCCGACGTCCAGCGCTCCCCCGACGACCTCTACATCCTCTGCTCCG
>JBGTSL010000206.1:0-4164 GCA_041940325.1 Brevundimonas sp. | reverse complement strand
CTTCGCCGAGGCCCTGGTGGGGCAGGGCGAGGACAAGCAGCTGGCCATGGCCCCGTCGAAGCTGCAGGACTTCATCCGCGCCGTCCGCGACGTATTCGAGCGCGCCGCCATGGCCGGCGAGACCGCCGTCCTGCTGACCGGCCCGCAGGTCCGCCCCTACGTCCGCTCGATCATCGAACGCTTCCGCGGCCAGACCGTGGTCATGAGCCAGAACGAGGTCCACCCCAAGGCCCGCCTGCGGACCATCGGCACGGTCTGAACGGGGTTACGGCTCCGACCAGCCCCCCGCCGAGGCCGCCCGGGCCGCGTCATTGGCCGGTCTGGCGATCAGGCCCGACTGGGTGATCCACACCTCGTATTTCGCCCCGTCGGCCATCGGCATATAGGCGCCGCCGCCGTACAGGGTGTCGACCGCGTGGATCCGGTGGCGGTATTTCCGCGCCGTGTCCCAGGCGCTGACCCGCCACGGCAGCCAGTCCGGGCCGGTGTCTCCGCCGGCCAGCGGGTGCACGCTGCGGGTCCCGTTGATTTCCTGCTCGATCGCGCTGTAGCGCCCCGACAGCCGGTCCAGCCGGTACTGGGAGTCCAGACCCAGCACATTGGCCCACGGCTTCCACTTCAGCACCTGGGCCTCGATCCGCCATTCGTCGCCGTGCAGCGGATACAGGTTGCTGACCGCCGGCGCGTCCTCGCCGCGCCCGGGCTGCATCACCGTCGCCTCAAAGTATTGCGGGCCCAGCTGGCGCGTCTCGATGGTGGCCACCGGCCGTTCGTAGGTCAGGCGGGAATAGGTCTGCACATCCAGCCCCAGCAGGGCCGCGATCATCGCTGCGGCGATGAAGCCGGCGCCGCCGACCCCGCCCAGCAGACCGCCGAAGAACCGCCCCCTGAACAGGGCGCCCAGCCCGCGGAACAGCAGCACCAGTCCGAGAAGCCCGACCAGCGCCGGTGCGATCCACCACCACCAAACCATGTTCTCACTCCCGCCCGTGTCGGACCGACCTTTACCCTAATTCCGCGGAACGGGGACGGTTTCCCCCGTCACGCGACTGGACAGGCCAAAACGCGCCGCTAATGCTCGCGCCTGATGTTTTCGGCCGTCCGCCCGTCCCTGCCCGCCCTCCTCCGGTTCGCGCGGACTCCCAGCATCGGGCGGTCGATCGTCCTCCTGCTGGCCGGCGCCATCCTGCTGCTGCTGGCGGCGAACGTGACCACCTTCGTGATGATCCAGCGCACCGCCGCCCTGAACGAACAGGTCGAGCGGTCGCAGCAGGTGCGCCGCGCCGCCGGCGAGCTGCTGATCTCCCTGGTCGACGCCGAGACCGGGCAGAGGGGCTTCCTGCTCTCGGGCGACCCCGCCTTTCTCGCCCCCTACAATCGCGCCGCCACCACCGTCCCCGAGCAGATGGACGAGCTGCAGCGGCTCACCGCCGGCGATTCCCAGCTGGAGGCCCAGGTCGCCGTCATGCTCGAGGCGGCCCGCGACAAGCTGGCCGAGCTGGAGCGGTCGGTCACCCTGTCCCGCACCGGCCGGATCGGCGAGGCCGTCCAGCTGGTCCGCACGGGCCGCGGTCAGGCGCTGATGGACACGATCCGCAGCGGCATCGGCGCCGTCGACGAGATCGAGATGGTCCGGCTCGAATCCCGCACCCGGCAGTCGGAGCACGGCTCGCGCCTGACCCTGTGGGCCAACGCCCTCGGCGGGGTGCTGGTGCTCGTGCTCGCCGGCATCATGGTCTGGCTGGTCCGCCGCTACATCGAGGAAATCCAGGACGCTCGCGACACCCTCGACCGGATGAACGCCGGCCTCGAGGGCGAGGTGCGCGACCGCACCGCCGAGCTGACCCTCGCCCGCGACCGCGCCGAGGCCATGCTGCGCGAGGTCAACCACCGCGTCGGCAACTCCCTGCAGCTGGTCTCCAGCTTCATGTCCATGCAGTTGCGTCACCTGTCGGACGAAGGCGCCCGCGCCGCCCTGCGGGAGTCCCAGGCCCGCATCGAGGCCGTGGCCCACGTCCACCGTCGCCTTTACACCTCGGGCGACATGACCTCGGTGGCCATGGACGAATATCTCGAGGGCCTGATCGCCGAGCTCGGCAAGTCGGTCGCTCCCGGCGCCGGGTCGCCGACCCTGACGCTGCAGGCCCAGCCCCTGTCGGTCTCCACTGACCAGGCCGTGTCGATCGGCGTCATCGTCACCGAATTGGTCACCAACGCCGTCAAATACGCCTACGGCCCCGGCCAGGCCGGCGAGATCCGCATCCTGCTCGGGCTGGACGCCGCCAACGGCCGGGCGCTGCTGACGGTCGAGGACGACGGCCCCGGCCTCGGCGACGCCAAGCCGAAGGGCACCGGCCTCGGCGGCAAGATCGTCACCGCCATGGCCTCGGGCCTGCGCTCGAAGGTCGAATACGATCCCGCCCACCCGGGCGTGCGCGCCCTGCTGGCCTTCGATCTCTGATCGTCGCGCGTTAGAAAGACGCCATGCTTCAGTTCGGCGAACCCGACCCCGCCCTCGACTACGTCGACCGTCCCACCGCCTTCGGCCTCGTCTTCGATGACGGCAAGCTGGCCTGCGTTCGCGTCGATCGCGGGGCGGGCAGCTATTTCGACCTGCCCGGCGGCGCCATCGACGGCGACGAGACGGAGGAGCAGGCCCTCGTCCGCGAGTTCGTCGAGGAGACGGGCCTGGCGGTCCGCCCCTTCGCCCGCATCGCCGCCGCGGCCCAGTATTTCCGCAAGTCCGACGGGACCCCGGTCAACAACGTCGCCGGCTTCTGGATCGCCGAACAGGTGTCCCTCGACCCCGCCGCCAAGGTCGAGGACGACCACGAACTGGTCTGGCTGCACCCGCATACGGCCTTGGCCGAACTCCGCCACGACGCTCACGCCTGGGCGGTGGCCGCCTGGCTGCGGCGCGGGCGCTAGCAGCGGGTCGCGGCCCGGCGCCGCGATCGTGACGAACCCGTTGACGAAGCAAGGGAACGTCCCGGTCGCGGGATGGTTGATTCCTCATGCGCGGCGCATCCGCCGCGAGCTGCAAGGAGAGTCAGAGATGCCCCATCACGATCGGATCGAAGGCGCCGCGAAGAACATGGGCGGCAAGGCCAAGGAAGCGGCCGGCGACATCACCGGCGACGAGAAGCTGAAGGCCGAAGGCAAGGCGGACCAGGTCGAAGGCAAGGTCCAGAACGCCGTCGGCGGCATGAAGGACAGCCTGCGCGACGACAACCGGCACTAATCTGTCCGGACAGCATCGACGCCGCGCTCCCCGGGGGCGCGGCGTTCGCCTGTTCGCTAGTTCTCGCCGCCAAGCCGGATGCGCAGACCGTCTTCCGGCGGCTTGCTGCCGTCGGCGGGCCGGCATTCCTCGGTCCAGACCACCCCGCCTTCGGGCTGAACGCGCGGCCGGGTTTCGCAGCTCCGGTCAACCAGCCGGGGTCCGCTGGACACGGACCGGCCGGGCGCGCCGCACTGCAGGGCGTAGCGGTCGCCCGCGGCCTCCTGCCGGCACTGCTCCGCCGCCGCGCCGCCGGACAGGCCGGGCGGCAGGTCGGCGCCGAGATCCAGCGCCAGGGCCGTGCGGACGCGCGCCTGACAGGCCTCCAGGCTCTCGTTGGCCCGACGGATCAGCGGGCTGCACTCCGACCGCTCGTAGCCGTAGGGATCGGCCCGGGCCCAGTCGGGCAGGGCGGGCGCGGCGGGGGCCTCGACGACGGGCGGCGCCGGAGGCGCGGGCTCCCGCCACACCACCTGGCCCGGGGCGGCCTGTTGCAGGGCGATGGCGGCGGCGGCGACGAGGGCGAGCATGCGGACCTCCTGAAAGCGACCCCGCCAGACTAGCCTATTTGGCGAGCGCCCGCATCGCCCTCTCCAGCCCGTCCAGCGTCAGCGGATACATCCGCTCGTCGACCAGCTCGCGGATCATCCCGACCGAGGCGGAATAGCTCCAGTAGCGTTCCGGCGACGGGTTGAGCCACGCGACCTTGTCCCACTGCTGCGTCGCCCGCTTCAGCCAGACGGCGCCGGCCTCCTCGTTCCAGTGCTCGACCGAGCCGCCCGGCATGGTGACCTCATAGGGGCTCATGGTGGCGTCGCCGACGAAGATGGCGCGCCAGTCCGCCGGATATTTGTGCAGCAGCTCCCAGGTCGGGATCTTCTCGG
>JBGTSL010000205.1:0-4172 GCA_041940325.1 Brevundimonas sp. | reverse complement strand
TTCACGAAGCTGGGCATCAGCACCACGTTGCGGGCGATGTAGGCGCCGTGTCGCACGATCGCGCCGGGCACGGAGCGGAAGCCGGCCTCGCGGTAGTGATTGGCGGTCCAGTCGCCGAACTTGTTGGGAACCTTGTCCCACCACGGACCGATGCCCGGTGCGGGGCTGGACGCGCCGCGATCGCCGCCGCGGACCAGTTCGTTGTCGTTCAGCCGGAAGGACAGCAGCACCGCCTTCTTCAGCCACTGATGGGTGCTCCAGACCCCATCCTCGCCGCGCGAGGCGACCCGGGTCTCTCCCGAATCGAGCATGGCGAGGGCGCGCTCGACGGATTTGCGGACTTCGCCGTGGGTCGCGACGGAGACGTTGGCGCGGTCCTCCCACGCCGCCTCGATGACGGCTTCCAGATGGGCGCGATCCTGGGCGTTGGCGGTCATGCGGCGGCGTCCTTGAAAGTCAGACCGGTCAGGAAATCCAGCAGGTCCGGAGCGATATGGTCGATGTGGTCGCCCAGCGGCTTGCCGTGGCCGTCCCCGATCAGGACCGTGGCCATGCCGAGGGCCTTGGCCGGCTCGAGGTTGCGCGGCGTGTCCTCGAAGAAGACCGCCGAACGGGGCTCGAAGCCGAACCTCTGGATCATGTGGCGGAAGGTCGCCGGCTCGGGCTTGGGCGTCAGGTCGGCGTCCTCGATGGCGAAGACGCCGTCGAAACAGTCGGTCACGCCAAGCCGCTCGAGCACGCGCCCGGCGTAGTCCCGCGCGCCGTTGGTGAACACGAACCGCCGGCCCGGCAGGCGCAGCAGCTGCTCCCGCAGGGCCGGGTTCGGCTCGAGCGAATCCATCGGCACGTCGTGCACGTCCTGCAGGAAATGCTCGGGCTCGATCGTGTAATTGGCCATCAGGCCCGCAAGGGTGGTGCCGTGCTCGTCGAGGAATTGCCGCTGCAGCACACGGGCCGAGTCCGGATCCATGCCGACCGCCTCGACGACATAGGCGTTGATCCGCGCCTGCACGAGCGTCATCAGGCCCTGCTCGCGCGGGTACAGGGTGTCGTCCATGTCGAACACCCAGGCGGTGACGTGCGACAGATCGATCAAGACGCCTTCACCAGCGTGCCGGCGCCGTGCTCGGTGAACAGTTCGACCAGCATGGCGTGGGGCCGGCGGCCGTCGAGGATGACCACGGCCTCGACCCCGTCGCGGACCGCGGCCATGGCGGTCTGCAGCTTGGGAATCATGCCGCCCGTTGCGACGCCGTCCTCGATCAGTTTCGAGGCCTCGCCGACGGTCATCTGGCGAATGATTTCGCCGTCGGCGCCCCTGACCCCCGGAACGTCCGTGAGCAACAGCATGCGCTTGGCCTTCAGCGACCCGGCCAGGGCGCCAGCCACCGTGTCGGCGTTGACGTTAAAGGTCTGTCCGTCCTCGGCCACCCCGATCGGCGCGATCACCGGCACCCAGTCGGCGTCGGACTCCAGCAGTCGCTTGACCAGCTTCGGATCGACCCGGGTCGGCTCTCCGACGAAGCCGAGATCGACTTCGTGTTCGATCATGCTGTCGGGATCGCGCTTGGTGCGGCGGGTCTTCTCGACCGTCATCAGGCCGGCGTCCTTGCCGGACAGCCCGATGCCGCGCACATCGGCCTCGCGCCCGGCCATGGTGATCCAGTGGGCGATCTCCTTGTTGACCGCGCCCGAGAGGACCATCTCGGCCACCTGCATGGTGTCGGCGTCGGTCACGCGCAGGCCGTCGATGAAGGAAGACTTCACCCCGGCCTTGTCCAGCATGGCGCTGATCTGCGGGCCGCCGCCGTGGACGACGACGGGGTTCACCCCCATCAGCTTGAGCAGCACCACGTCGGCGGCGAACTGCTTGGCCACGGCGCTCTCGCCCATGGCGTGGCCGCCGTATTTGATGACCACGGTCTTGCGGTCGTAGATCTGGATATAGGGCAGGGCCTCGGCCAGCGTCTTCGCCGTGTCCCAGCCCTGCGCGTCTCTGGCGCGATCCCCGGTATGCCGTTCTGTCTCGTCCATCACCTGCGGGTCCGTAATGCCAAGCCCGGTCCGTGTCATCATGAAACCGGAGCGCCGCGGGCCCGTTCCGCCGGGATGAGCGAGCACGACATCGACGATCGGGACCTGACCCCCTCGGATCCGGCCGATCCACGGTCCCTTCAGCGGACAGATCCGACCCTGTGTCCCGAGTGCACGGGGGCGGGGGTGCTCTCCTCCGGCGAGACCTGCCCGGTCTGCGAGGGAACCGGCAAGGCCGCCAACCGCACCGGCGGCGGCTGAGGCCGTTTGCCAGGACTGTTCCCGTGGTTCCGTGACCGGCGCTTGTCGTTTCACCGGGCCGCGCTACGGTGAAGCGAATTCACCGATTGGGCCGCGTCCATGTCAACTACCTCCCCGGAGCGTTCCTGTCCGGGCGGCGCCCGCTCCCTCCTCGACGGCGCGCGGGCGTGATCGGCGACCGCAAGGTTCTGGCCATTGTGCCGGCGAGAGGCGGCTCGCGACGGCTGATCGCCAAGAACGTCCGGCTTCTCGCAGGTCGTCCCATGGTGGCCTGGACACTGGAGGCCGCCTCCCGGTCGGCGCTGATTGATCATCTCGTGGTCTCCACCGACGACCCGGCGGTCGCGGCGCTCGCCGCAGAAATGGGCTGGCCGCCGCCGTTCATGCGTCCTGACCATCTGTCCGGCGCCGCCGCCTCCGTCATCGACGCCATCGAACATGCACTGGATCAGGTTGGCGGGCGCTGGGATTACGTGGTCCTCCTGCAGCCCACGTCGCCGCTGCGGACGTCCGGTGATATCGACCGCGCGATCCGGCTGTGCGACGAAACCGGTGCGCCGGCCGTGATCGGCGTATCGCCGCTTCCGAAGCCCGCGGTCTTTTACGGCCGTGTCGGCGCCGATGGCCGCTATTCGTCCGGGGGGGAGGACCTGGAGGGGACGGTCGTCGTCAACGGCGCCATCTATGTCGGGCGTCCGGAGGTGCTGATGAGGGATCGCACCTTCCAGTCAGACGGCGCGCTCGCCTACCCGATGCCGTTCGAGCGGAGTTGGGACGTGGATACGGCCGCCGAGTTCGCGGTGTGCGAGGCGCTTTTCTCCTTTCAGGCGATGGAGACGGACTGAAGCGCACCCCGTAAGCGCCTGAATCGCGCCGCTGTAACTGAATGGCCACGCTTGGCGCTGTTCGGAGCCTCTCCGTCTCGACCTTGGCGAGCGGTGCTGTTATGAGAGTGCAAGCGGCGGCTCTTGCGCCGCCTTGAGACATTTCACCTGGGCTGCGGAGGGCATCCACCCATGCGCGTTAAGACTTTCATTCTGGCGTCCAGCGCCGCCGGGGCATTGGCCCTGTCGGCTGGCGCCGCGTCCGCCGATCCGAACGGCTGGTACGGCGCGATTGACGCCGGTTACCACATGCCGGAGGTCGAGACGAACCGCGGGATTGACGAGATCGAGGTTGACGACGACTGGGCCGGCTTCGCCCGTCTGGGCTACCGGTTCACGGAGAACTGGCGCGTCGAGCTTGAGGGCGGTTACCGTCCGGGCGAGGTGGGCGAGATGACCGCCAGCGGCACGCCGGCGATCTGCAACGCCGTTCCGGCGGTGGGCCCGTGCGAGAATCCCGAAGGGGATATCAACGCCACCAGCCTGATGATGAACGTCATCTATGACTTCGGCACCGCCGATTCGACGCTGCGGCCGTTCATCGGCCTGGGCGCGGGGGTCAACCGGGTCAACACCGAGTTCCTCGGCACCTTCGCCTCTAACCGGACGGTCGCGATCGGCGCCGACGACAGCTCCGCCGAACTGGCGGCGCAGGTCATCGCCGGCCTGTCGTGGGCGCTGAGCGAGCGGGCCAGCCTGGATCTGACCTATCGCTACCTGATGTCGAACATGGCGTTCGAGACGTTCGACTCGTCGGCGACGTTTGATTACGGCCCGGTCGAGGGCCGCTACACCGACCAGTCGATCAGCCTGGGCCTGCGCTATGCGTTCGGCGCGGTCGAGCCGGCCTATGTGCCGCCGCCGCCCCCGCCGCCGCCCCCGCCGCCCCCGCCGCCGCCGCCGCCTCCGCCGCCTCCGCCGCCGCCGCCGGTTGTGGAATGCGCGCCTGGACCGTACATCGTGTATTTCGACTGGGATCAGTCGAACATCACG
>JBGTSL010000204.1:0-4176 GCA_041940325.1 Brevundimonas sp. | reverse complement strand
CGTGGTGATCGCGTTGATCTTCTCGGCCGGCCGCGACCGTGACCCGGCTCCGCCGCCAGCGGCGCAGGGCGGGTTGACGGTCGATGTCGCCGATGCGCCGGAGCTGAACACGACGCGCGAACTGCGCTGCTATGTCGACGGCCAGTTCATGGGCATGGCGACGCTGGCGGATTGCGCGCGGCGCAACGGCGTGGCCACGGACGCCC
This sequence comes from Brevundimonas sp., assembly GCA_041940325.1. Lineage (GTDB taxonomy): Bacteria > Pseudomonadota > Alphaproteobacteria > Caulobacterales > Caulobacteraceae > Brevundimonas. Next base: position 3,970 of record JBGTSL010000204.1, on the reverse strand, counting down.
TCGACGTCGGCGTCGATGAGACCGGAGCCCTCGTCGCCCTGCCGGCCGCGCCCATAGTCGAACCCCCCGTGGAAGTGGCGGCGACCGATCCGCAGCCGTCGGCGGAAATGCCCGAGCCCGCGCGGTCTGACCAGCCGCAGATCCAGGCGGCGGCGGGCGCCCAGTGCCTGCGCCACACCGGGTCCGACTGGCGCGTGGTGTCCTCGAACACGAGTTTGAACGCCTGTGTCCAGGCGCTCTACTCGGGCACCTGCGTACGGTCGGGCGATGCCCTCTATGGCCGCTGGGGCAATACGACCCTGCGGCTCGTGCCCCGCCGTGTGGAGCAGTCTCCCGACAACAATCGTTTTCGTACCCTCGTCGAACAGGATCGCAGTTGCCAGTTCCCGGACCTTCGTTGATGACGCGCTTCCCCCTTCTTGTCGCGGCCGGCTTCGGCGCCGTCGCGCTCACCGCCTGCGGCGGCGGCGTCGAGGCTCCCTACGAACAGGGCGTTTGCTTCAGCGTCGAGACAGGAGCGGAGGGCGAGGCTGTCGACTTCCATAAGCTGGCCGAGGACCAGCCGCAGATCGAACATTGCGCTGCTCGACTGGAAGAGATGCGCCTGCGCTTCCTTCGGCAGGGCGGGAGTCGTCAAGAGGTCACCGGCGCCTATCAGGGTCAGTTTATCTTCATTGACCGCGAAGGCGTGTGGATCGGCAAATCGCTCAATGGCTCCCGCTTTTTCCTCCTCGCGAGGACCGGTGATGGTCGTCTGGCGATGCCTGGCGCGATCACGAGAGATGAAACCGGGCGTCCGGTCGGCGTGGCCGCGCCGATAGACCAACCTGCGACGCCCGCGGCGGGGCAATAGCGAACAAAACTGGAACATCGGTTCGCGATCGGCTAGATTGCGGCCTCGGAAAAACCGGCCAAGGCGCGCGGCGCTCAGGCTCAAAAAAGGATTCGGCGATGGCGGGCAGCGTCAACAAGGTCATTCTGGTCGGCAACCTGGGCAAGGACCCGGAGATCCGCACCCTCAACTCGGGCGAACGCGTCGCCAACCTGTCGCTGGCGACCTCCGAGCAGTGGCGCGACAAGGCCACCGGCGAGCGCAAGGAAAAGACCGAGTGGCACCGCGTGGTCATCTTCAACGAGAACATCGTCAAGGTGGCCGAGAACTACCTCAAGAAGGGCTCGACCGTTTACGTCGAGGGCTCGCTGCAGACCCGCAAATACGAGCAGAACGGCGTCGAGAAATACACCACCGAGGTCGTGCTGCAGAAGTTCCGCGGCGAACTGACCATGCTGGGCGGCCGTGGCGACGGCGGCGGCGCCTCGCGTGGCGGCGGTGACGACGATTACTCGTCCGGTTTCTCGACCGGCGGCGCCAACAAGCCGAGCGGCCCGAAGGAAAGCTACGACCTGAACGACGACATCCCGTTCTAGGGGCCCGTCACAAGGTCGAAACGGTTCGTTACCGGCTTTGACGGGCGGGCGAACGTGACGCGTGTCATAGGCGTCGTGTGATCCCTCCCGACAAGCCGCACAGCCCGCTTTCCCTTATCGAGATCGCCGCCATCATGGCGGTGGTGGTGATCTGGGGCGTCAATAACGCTGCGGCCAAGCTGGCGACCGAGACGCTGCCCCCGCTGCTCGTGGGCGCGATGCGGTTCGGCCTCGCCGCAGCCTGCCTGATCCCGTTCGTTAGGCGGCCTTTTCCCAACTGGAAGAGCCTGTTGATCATCATGGGCGTGGGGGGGCCGATCCATTACGGTCTGATCTATCTGGCTTTCTGGCTGGCGCAGGACGTCAGCCCGGTGGCGGTGGCGACGCAGCTGTGGGTGCCGTTCACCGCTCTGTTCGCCTTCCTGCTGCTGCGCGAGCGGATATCGCGCTACGCGTTGATCGGCATGGGAGTGGCCTTCGCGGGCATTGCATGGATGACGCTCGATCCTCACGCGATCGAAGACTGGGCGGCCATCCTTGTAGGGGTGGCGGGCAGCGCCGCCTGGGCCATCACCACCGTCATCGCCCGACGAACGACGTCCATTCCCCCGCTCAAGATGCAGGGGTTGTTGGCGCTGACCGCGCTGCCAAGCCTCGCCTTCGCTTCCGCCATATTCGAGCGGGGCCATATCGAGGCCGTGCAGGCGGCGACGCCGCTGGTGTGGGCGGCCGTGGTCTGGGCGGGCTTGGTGTCGTCCGTGCTGGCGACGACCATGGTCTTCTGGCTGGTGCAGAGACGCGAGGCCGGGCGCGTGACGCCCTACCTTCTGGCCACACCGGTGGTCTCGATCCTGATCGGCTGGCTGTGGATGGGCGACGTACTCACGCCGCAGATACTGACCGGAGCGGCCCTCAGCATCGCCGGCGTGGCCCTCGTGGCCATCGCCGAGCGCGGCCTCAGGGCCGGGGCCGCGAAGGCCTAGAGACCCGGAAGCTTGAAGCCGGTGTCGCGGCGCGGCGCGATGACGATGCCGGCCTGGCCGCCGGTCAGGGCTTGCAATCGCTGATATTCGGTCGCGGCGTCGATGGTGACGGCCCCGTTGGCGGTCTGCGTAGTCGTCGGCGCCTGGGAGGCGGCGTCGTCACGGCGCCAGAACAGGATCCGGTTGGCCCAGCCTTCTTCCTTGTGAGCCAGGTCGCCGAATTCATCGTCGATGACATAACGGGCGAGGGGGTCGGCGCGGTCGCCGCCGGCCTGGGCGACCAGCACCTGCTCGCCGGGCGAGCGGGTCACGGCCTGACGCTGGCCCAGCAGAATCTGACGGGCGGCCGATTCCGGCGCCAGTTCCTGCGGACGCGGCTGACCCGGCGCCGGCGGGCGCAGGCCATACTCCGGCGGGACCGTCAGCGGCGCCGTGGAGACGGTCAGGAATTCGTCGGGCGTGATCTTGGTCAGGCCGACGCTGTTGCGCAGCGAGCTGCACCCGCCCAGCACAAGGGCCGAGGCGGCGAGGGTCAGGACGGCGGTGCGGGTGAGGCGCATGAAAAATCTCGGCTGGGCGCGCCCTAAAGCGCGCGCGTAGACCTTAGGAGAAGCGGCTGATTACGACTTTTCGGCGGCGACGCCAACCTTGGCGGCCCTTTCGGACAGGACGCTGTCGAGGATGAGCAGGATGACGCCGACGGTGATGGCGCTGTCGGCGACGTTGAACACCCATGGGAAGAAGCCCGTCCCGGAGAAATCCAGGAAATCGACCACGAAGCCGAAGCGGATGCGGTCGATGACGTTTCCGATGGCGCCGCCCATGATCAGACCGATGGCGCTGACCAGCAGGCGACGGTCGGCCTTGAGCGCCCACCAGCCCAGGACGCCGGCGACGACTACCGAGAATACGCTGAGCATCCACCGCGCTGACCCATCGCCGAACAGGCCGAAGCTGACTCCCCGGTTCTCCACCCAGGTGAAGTTGAAGATCGGCGGCCAGACCGGAACCCGACCCACCTCCCGAAGGTCGAGGCCGGATATCACCCAGGCCTTGGTCAGCTGGTCGATGACGATGATCAGGAGGGCGAAGCCGTAGGCGGCCAAGGCGATGCGTGGGATTTTCATTCGGGTCGCTGAATGGTGAGACGGACCGGTTAGCAGCCCGCGCGCCGGGCGCGAAGGGGCAATCGTGTCGCGTCGCCGCAGCCCCTCTCCTTCAAGGTTGCACGAACGGGCCGCAAACCTCAGATGTAGCGCTTCCCCGCCAGGACGCCCAAAGTCCATCGAAGGAGCGCCGATGCCGCATGCCGACAACCTGATTCTCACCCTGGTCGGCGGCTTTGTGCTGGCCTTCGTGTTCGGGATGGCGGCCAACCGGCTGAAGCTCTCGCCCCTCGTCGGCTATCTGGTCGCTGGAGTCGTCGTCGGACCTTACACGATCGGTTTCGTGGCGGACACGGAACTGGCCCCGCAACTGGCCATCAACCTGGATGCGGTGGCCGAGCCACAGGCCATGACCCGTCAGGCATGGCTGGCGCTGTTTCACCCGGCGGATCG
>JBGTSL010000203.1:0-4215 GCA_041940325.1 Brevundimonas sp. | reverse complement strand
TTCGAACCCTACATCACCCACCATCGTCCTTCCCGCTCCGCGCATCGCCGCGACTGTCAGCGCGAAGGCCGCCCGCCGGTTTCCGCGCACAGCGCCTCCATCCGGCGCAGATGATCCTCCGGACTGTCGTCGACGCCGTCGTCCGGCTCTCCGCCCGGCAGCCGCTCCGTCGAAATGGCGGCGCTCTCCGTCAGGGTGCGGTGCACCGGACAGCGGTCCGCGATCTCCAGCAGCCGCGTCGTCTGTTCCTCGCCCAGTGCGCCGCCGAAGCCGATCTTGCGGGTGAATTGGTCGGGCGAGGTCGTGGTCTTTCCGACGTGGCCGACCTCGACGACGACCCTTTCCAGCGGCCACCCCTTGCGGTCGGCGTAGAGCCGGCAGGTCATCGCCGTGCAGGCCCCGAGGCCGGCCCCCAGCAGGTCGTAGGGCGTCGGTCCCGAGCCGAGGCCGCCGACGCTGACCGGCTCGTCGGCGAGGAAGTTGCCCGACGCCGCCGTGACCCGCACCTGGAACTTGCCGGCGCCCGTTTCCTCGACCCGCAGCCCGTGCATCCGCGGCGCCGCCTCGCCCGGCCCGGTGAGGTCGCCGACGTACCGCCCGGCCCAGGCGGCGATCACCGCCGCCGCATAGTCCGCGTCGGCCTCGCGCGTCAGCAAATGATTGGCGTCGTCCAGCGAGACGAAGCTCTTGGGATGGCGCGCCGCCTGGAAGATGCCCGAGGCGTTGTCGATCGAAACCACGTCGTCGACCGGCGAATGCAGCACCAGCAGGGCGCGCTTCAGCCCGGCGATCCGGGCCTGCTGGTTATGCGACCGGATGTCCTCGACGAAATCGGCGCCGAGTTCGAAATCCCGCCCGGCGATCGTCACCGGCACGCGCCGCCCGTGGGCCACGTCTTCGAGCGCCTCGCCGACGTGGGTCAGCACATGTTCGGCGTCGAACGGCGTGCCGATCACGGCCACCGCCGCCACCGCGTCGAGGGCCCCTGCCGCCGCCAGCACGGCCGCGCCGCCGAAGCTGTGGCCGACCAGCAGGCGTGGCGTCCGGCCCGACGCCTCCATCGCCCTGGCCGCGCAGATCACGTCCTGCACGTCGCCCGACAGCCCCTTCCCGAACTCGCCCTCGCTCTCGCCCAGTCCGGTGAAGTCGAAGCGCAGTACGCCGACGCCATGCGCCGCCAGGGCGCGGCTGACCCGCGTCGCCGCCAGGGAGGTCTTGTCGCAGGTGAAGCAGTGGGCGAACACGGCCCAGGCGCGGACCGGCCCCGGTCCGGTCTCCAGCACGCCGGTCAGCTTGCGCCCGGCGGTGTTGGCGAAGTCGAAATCCACGCCTGTCATGACAGCATTGCTCCGGCTCGGGTGAATCGGGGAAACGCCTGAACCGCCGCTCGGTCGCCCCCTCAGCTCCGGCTGACCGCCAGTCTGGGTCCGCCCGTCATCCACGGCGGCCGGGGCATGGCGCGGCGGGCCGCGGCCTGGGCGCGGGTCCACTGGTCGTGCAGGTCGTTGAAATAGGCGTCGTCCTCCTCGACGCGCCGCACGTCGCCGCTCAGAAAGCCGCGCTGCTTGGTCAGCAGGTCGAACGGCGCCCCGACGCCGACGTTGGAGCGCATGGTCGTCGAGAACGAGATCAGCCCCAGCTTGACCGCCTCGGCCAGCGGCGTGTCGTACGCCAGCCCGCTCTCGAGGATCGGCTTGCCGTATTTCAGTTCGCCGATCTGCAGATAGGGCGTGTCGCGCCCGCACTCGATGAAATTGCCCTGGCTGTAGATCAGGAACAGCCCCATCTCGCCGCCGGCGATCTGGCCGCCCAGCAGCATCGAGGCCGAGGTGTTCAGGCTGTCGGCCTGCAGCGCCGGGGCGATCGACTGGCGCACGCTGCGCAGGGCGTGGCCCAGCAGCTGGGCGCAGCGGAACAGGGTCGGCGCCGTCTCCAGCGTCTCCGCCTCCTCGCCCACGTTGAGGTGCACCCCGTCGCGGATCATGGCCAGCGCCGTCTGGGTCACCGACAGATTGCCCGCGGTGCAGATGCCCAGCACCCGGTCGCCGGGCCGGTCGATCACATGCAGCTTGCGGTAGGACGAGATGTTGTCGACGCCCGCATTGGTCCGGGTGTCGGCGATCATCGCCAACCCCTCCTCGACCAGCATGCCCACGCAGTAGGTCATGCGGCCCGCCATTCCCGAGCGGCCGTCATCGGCGAACGGTAGCAGATTCGCACCCGGCGGGCGCCTTCATGGTCGATGGCCTACGCCTGCTGCTGACGCTGTTGCATGTCGGCATCACGCACGCTCAGCCGCACCGCCAGCCGTTCGCCGCCGCCGCCGTAACTGGTCCCCCGCACCGGCGCGGCGCCCAGATAGTCCAGCCCCGTCGCCACCCGCACATAGCGGTCGGTCGGACAGACGCCGTTGGCGGGATCGAAGCCGACCCAGCCCAGGTCCTCGATCCACGCCTCGGCCCAGGCGTGCGCCGCCTCCTGGTCCTCGGTGTCCCGGCGCAGCAGATGGCCGGACACATAGCGCGCCGGCACGCCGGTCTGGCGGGCGCAGGCGATGAAGACATGGGCGTGGTCCTGGCAGACGCCGCGGCCGAGGGCCAGCACCTCGGCGGCGGTGTGCGTCGGCGTCGTCACCCCGACCTCGAAGGCCACCGAGCCGTGGATCGCCGCCATCAGCCGGTGCATCCGGTCCAGCGGCGGGTGGGCCGAGAACTCCGAGGCGAATACCGAGATCAGCTTCTCCGGCCGGGTCAGGGCCGTCTCCCGCAGGAACACCGGCGGCGACAGCGTCTCCTGGTCCGGCGGCACGACGCCGCCGGTGTCGCTGGTGATCACCTCGCCGGTGACCCGCACCGTCAGCCCCTGGGTCGGCTGCTCTGTGTAGAGGGTGTGGACGATGTTGCCGAAGGCGTCCTCCGAGCGGCGCAGGCGGGCGTCGACGTCGGTCTCCACCGACCAGTGGCGCACCTGCTGGGCCTCGCTGGAGCGCGGCGTCAGGCGCAGGCTCTGGATGATGAAGCGCGCGGCCCGGTCGTAGGCGTATTGGGTGGCGTAATCGATCTGGATGCGCATGCGGTCAGGCCAGGTACTGGTCGTGGATGGCCTGGGCCAGCCGGCCGTTCTCGGCGAGGAAGGCCTGGATGTATTCGTGCAGGCCCGACTGGAAGATCGCCTCGATGCGGGAATTGTCGAAGCGCCGCATCCGGTCCGCCGCCAGCCGCTGGGCCGGCCCCCGCCGCCCGTAGTCCCCGGCCAGCCGCTCCAGATAGCGCACCATCGAGGCCTGGCAGCTGGCCAGCGAGCGCGGCATCTGCCGGTTCAGCACCAGCAGGTCGGCCACCAGCCACGGCTTGACGCTGTCGCGATAGACCCAGCGATAGGCCGTCAGGGCCGACACCTCCCTCAGCAGGGTGGTCCACTGGAAATAGTCCAGCTGCCCCCCGACACGCTCCCCCTCGGGCAGCAGCAGATGGTATTTCACGTCCAGCAGCCGCGCCGTGTTGTCGGCCCGCTCGATGGCCGCGCCCAGCCGCAGGAAATAGTAGCCGTCGTTCCTCAGCATGGTCCGCGAGGTCGCCCCCTCGACCGCCAGGGTCATCGCCTTCACCCATTCCAGAAAACGTGTGAAGTCGTCGCGCCGGGTCGGCTGGCCCTGTTCCTCCAGCCCGTTCCAGGCGCCGTTGATCGCCTCCCACAGCTCGATGGTCAGGGCGGTGCGCACCGAGCGGGCGTTGGTCCGCGCCCGGGTGATGCAGGCGGCGATCGACGACGGGTTCTCGGGCGAGAAGGCCAGATACTCGCGCACCGACTTCTCCGTCGGCGCGCGACCCAGCGCCTTGGGCACGCTGGCGCAGGCCAGGGCGCTGGCCCACACCGTCTCGGCGTCACCGTCGCCGCGCGTCGGAATCGCCGCCAGCCGGATCGTCGCCTCGAGAATCCGCGCCAGGAAGTCCGCCCGCTCGATATAGCGGCCGGTCCAGTACAGGCTGTCTGCGGTGCGGGAGAGCATCAGTCCTCCCCCTCCGGGGGTGGAGGATGGAGCGGCGGAGCCGATCCGACGACGGGACCATCCGAAGGATGGTGGAGGGGGCTCAAGGCAAGGGCCGGCATCAGGGTCTGGCCCCCTCCACCGCTTCGCGGTCCCCCTCCCCCGGTAGGGGAGGACGTGAGCGCCACCGCAAACATCCAGCACCCAGGTGTCCTGGGTGCCGCCGC
>JBGTSL010000202.1:0-4218 GCA_041940325.1 Brevundimonas sp. | reverse complement strand
CGAGAAGCTGATGGACGCGCAGGCGGTGATCGCCGAGGCCATGGCGGCCAAGGCGGGCGGGGCCAGCCGCTTCTGCATGGGGGCGGCGTGGCGCGAGCTGAAGGACCGCGACACGCCGAAACTGGCGACCATGATCGCCGGGGTGAAGGCCCTGGGGCTGGAGACCTGCGCCACGCTGGGCATGCTGACCGCGGATCAGGCGCGGCAGCTGAAGGCGGCGGGGCTGGATTACTACAACCACAACCTCGACACCGGCCCGGAATACTACGCCGAGGTGGTGACCACCCGGACGTATCAGGACCGGCTGGAGACGCTGGCCCATGTGCGCGAGGCGGGGATGAGCACCTGCTGCGGCGGCATCGTCGGCATGGGCGAGGCGCGGCGCGACCGCGCCGGGCTGCTTCATGCGCTGGCCACCCTGCCCGAGCATCCCGACAGCCTGCCGGTCAATGCGCTGGTCCCGGTGACCGGCACGCCGCTGGGCGACCGTGTGAGGCGCGAGGGCGAGATCGATCCGATCGAGTTCGTGCGGACGGTGGCGGTGGCGCGACTGGTCTGTCCGAAGGCCATGGTGCGGCTGTCGGCCGGGCGCGAGACGATGAGCCCGGAGATGCAGGCGCTGTGTTTCCTGGCGGGGGCCAATTCGATCTTCGTCGGCGGCAAGCTGCTGACCACGCCGAACCCGGAGCAGGACGAGGACGCGGCCCTGTTCGCCCTGCTGGACCTGAAGCCGATGGAGCCGAAGTCCGAGGCGGCGGCGGCGTAACCACGCCTTAAGCGGCCCGTGCCAGCATCGCGGCATGGACAGACGCGCCCTGCTCGGACTGAAGGAAACCGGCCGCAAGACCGGCGGCGGCGGCGGGGGCGCGCCGCAGAACAGCTATACCCGGCTGCCGACCATCACCGCCAATGTCATGCGCTCCGGCGGGCGGCGCGGCGTGATGACGGTCGAGACCGGACTGGACACCCCCGACGCGGCCCTGCGCACGCGGGTCACGCAATCGGCGCCGCGGCTGAGGGCGGCTTATGCGACGGTGGTGCAGGCCTCGGCCAACGCCCTGCTGCCCGGGGCCCCGCCGGACGTCGAGCGGCTGGTGGCGCAATTGCAGACGGCCACGGACCGAACGCTGGGCCGGCCGGGCGCGCGACTGCTGATCGGGACGGTGATGGTCGTCTGACCCCTAGTCCTTCGTCGGGTCGACCTGCCCGGCGTCGCCGTACGTCAGCGCCAGGAAGACGTCCTCGAGGTCGGGGTCCTCGGTCGAGATGTCGGCGATGGTGACGCCGGCGGCGCGGACGGCGGCGAGGACCTGCTCCACCGACGACTGGCCCTTGCGGTAGGTGACGGCGAAGGCGCCGTTGGGGCGGGGGGTGACCTCGAAGCCCGGCAGTTCGGGCAGGGCGGCGAGTTCGCCGTCGGGGCTGACCACCACATGGCGGGTGTCGAGGCGTCGCAGCAGCTGGGGCGTCGGCTCGCAGGCGACGACCTGTCCCCGATTCATGATGGCGATGGTGTCGCAGAGCTCCTGGGCTTCCTCGAGGTAGTGGGTCGTCAGCAGGATGGTGACGCCCTCGGCGTTGATGCGGCGGACATAGTCCCAGAGCTGGCGGCGCAGCTCGACGTCGACCCCGGCGGTGGGCTCGTCGAGGATCAGGATCGGCGGGTTGTGCACCAGGGCCTTGGCCACCATCAGACGGCGCTTCATGCCGCCGGACAGGGCGCGGACGTAGGCGTGGGCCTTGTCCGACAGGCCGAGGGCGGCCAGCAGTTCGTCGGAGCGACGCTCGTCGGCGGGGACGCCGTAGAAGCCGGCCTGGACCTCCAGCGCCTCGCGGGGGGTGAAGAAGACGTCGGCGACGATCTCCTGCGGCACCACGCCGAGGGCGGCGCGGGCGTCGCGCGGCTGTCTGTCGATGTCGCGGCCCCAGATCGAGGCCGTGCCGCCGGTCTTGTTCACGACGCCGGCGAGGATGTTGATCAGTGTCGATTTCCCGGCGCCGTTGGGACCGAGCAGGCCGAACATCGAGCCGCGCGGGATGACCAGGTCGACGCCGCGCAGGGCGACCTTGGGCGGGGCCTTCCTCGATCCGGCGTAGGTCTTCTCGAGCCCGCGCACCTCAATGGCGTTGACGGGCAGCGGGGCGGGTTCGGTCATCGGCGGCCTTCAGCGGAGCGGACCGCCTAGGTAGGCGCGCGACCGCCTGCGGCCAAGACCCGACCGTCGATGTAAAAGGTGCTTGACAGATCGCCCATCTGTGTCTAGCGTCCTTGTCATTATGAACAGCTTGCTTGACGGAGCTCCCGCCATGTCCCGGACCAAGATGATCGGCTGGAGCGCCTTCGGCGTCTGCCTGCTCGGCTACGGCGGGTTCGCCGCGACCATGGTCGCCTACAAACTCGGCCACCTCGAACTGCGCGAGACCCTGCTCTACGGCGGCCCGGCGGCCGTCGTCGGCGAGATCGGCCTGTGGGTGGCGGCGGGCTGTCTCGGCTGGACCCTGTTCAAGCGGCGCAAGGCGCTGTTCGACCGGATGTTCCGGCGCAGGCCGCGCGAGGTTTGACGGCGGCGGCGGGCCCGCCTAGGAAATCGCCGACGCGCCCTCCCCAGCCCAAGGTCGATCATGCCGCCCCGCCACCCCGATGCGATCATCCCGCCGCCGGAAGAGATCGTGGTCTCGACCAAACGCGTGGCCTGCGACGGCGGCGGCGGCGCCCTGGGCCACCCGCTGGTCTATATGGACATGGGCGAGGACGACTTCGTCGAGTGCGGCTATTGCGACCGCCGCTTCGTGCTGGCGGCGAAGCCGAGGGCCGAGAACGAATATCTGAGCCCCGCCGCGCGTCCGCCCGAGGCGCACTGAGGCGCCGCTTTCCAGCGCGCGCCGGAGAGGCTAACCGGACGCCATGGCTTCCGCCGAGACCCCCGCCGAAATCTTCAAGCGCGCCCTGGCCCACGCCGCGCGGGCGCTGGCGGAGCAGTCGGAGCTGGAGGTGACGTTCGGCTCGGACGGGCCGAAGCTGACCAACGGCGTCCTGACCCTGCCCCATCCGCCGCGCGATCCCGCCGGCCCCGAGAGCGCCGCCCTGCGCGGCCAGGCCGACCGGCTGGCCCTGCGGCTGGCCAATCACGACGAAGCCCTGCACGCCCGGATGCGGCCGGCCGACAGCCAGGCCGCCGAGGTGTTCGAGGCGGTCGAGCAGGCGCGGGTCGAGGCCGTGGGCTCGCGCTCGCTGGCCGGGGTGCGGGCCAATATGGACGCCGCCCTGCTGACCCGTCTGGAGCGGACCGGGGCCCTGCGCGTCACCGATGCGGAGCGGGTGCCGGCGGCCGAGGCCGTGGCCCTGCTGGTGCGCGAACGGCTGACCGGACAGCGGGCGCCGGACGGGGCCGGGGCGCTGCTTGATCTTGTGCGGCGCGATCTGGAGACGAAGGCCGGCCGGAAGATCGACGCCCTCGCGGAGGTCGCCGACGACCAGACCGCCTTCGCCGAGCGGCTGAAGGAGGTGCTCAGGGCGCTGGACCTCGATCCGGGCGACGGGCGCGGCGACGACGCCTCGGACGACCGGGGCGACGAGGAACCCGATCCGCAGGATCAGGACTCCACCGACGACCAGGACGAGGAGGAGGACGACGCCGGCGGCGGCGAGGGCCAGTCCATGGACGGCTCGAGCGACGACCAGACCTCGGGCGACGAGCGCGACAGCCGCCCCGACGGCGCCCCCGCCGAACCCGACGGCGAGGCCTCGGACGAGGGCCCGGAATTGAACGAGGGCGCCCTGCCCAACCGGCAGGAGGTCGGCGACGACGGCCGTCCGGTCGACGCCTACCGGGTGTTCACCACCGCCTATGACGAGACCATCGACGCGGCCGAGCTGTGCGATCCGAACGAGCTGGAGCGGCTGAGGTCGCTGCTGGACCAGCAGCTGACGGCGCTGTCGTCGGTGGTGGCGCGACTGGCCAACAAGCTTCAAAGAAGATTGATGGCGCAGCAGAACCGCAGCTGGGCCTTCGACCTCGAGGAGGGGGTGCTGGACACCGCCCGCCTGACCCGGATCATCACCGACCCGACCAGCCCGCTGAGCTTCAAGGCCGAGAGCGAGAGCCCGTTCCGGGACACGGTGGTGACCCTGCTGCTGGACAACTCCGGCTCGATGCGCGGGCGGCCGATCATGGTGGCGGCGGTCTGCGCCGACATCTTGGCGCGGACGCTCGAACG
>JBGTSL010000201.1:0-4261 GCA_041940325.1 Brevundimonas sp. | reverse complement strand
GCCTACCAGGTGTCGGGCGAGTACGCGATGATGCGGGCGGCCATGGCCAACGGCTGGCTGGACGAGGAGCGGGCCATTCTGGAAAGCCTGCACGCGTTCAAGCGGGCCGGCGCGGCGGGGGTGCTGAGCTATTTTGCGCCCGACGCCGCACGGCTGCTACAGCGGTAGGCGCGCGCTCCAGCCATCGAACGCCACCTCGACATTGGGCGGAACAGCCGCCGACAAGTCATTGTAATCCAGATCGAGATGCAGGTTCGTGAGCACCGCCTTCCTGACCTCGGCCCGGGCGATCCAGTCCAGGGTCTTGTCGACGTGGGCGTGGGTCGGGTGGGGCGTCCAGCGCAGGGCGTCGACGATCCACAGGTCGCAGCCGCGGACCGCCTCGACGGCCGCCTCGTCGACGTCTGAGACGTCGCTGGAATAGGCGACCGACCCAATGCGGTAGCCGACCGAGCGGATCGGGCCGTGGGCCTGGTCGAAGGTGACGACGGGGATGGAGCCGCCGGGTCCGTCGATGGACCACGGCTCGCCGTGAGGCGGGATCGGGCGGGCGTCGAGGATGGCCGGATATCCCTCGACGCTGTCGAAGATGTAGCGGAAGCGCTCGCGCAGGGCGGCGTGGGTCGGGGCGTCCATGAAGGCCGGTATGCGGCGGCGGGCGCGCATGGCGAAGACGCGCAGGTCGTCGACGCCGTGGGTCTGGTCGGCGTGGTCGTGGGTGTAGAGGACGGCGTCGATGTGCTTCACGCCCACCGCCAGCATCTGGGCGCGGAGGTCGGGCGAGGTGTCGATCAGGACGCTGGTGACTCCGTCCGGCCCATGGCGGCGGACCAGCAGGGAGCAGCGCAGGCGGCGGTTCCTCGGTTCGGCCGGATCGCAGGCGCCCCAGTCGCCGTCGCCGCGCGGCACGCCGCCGGACGAGCCGCAACCGAGGACGACGACCTCCAGCTCGCCCGTCATGCGCCCTCCGGCCGGGGGATGCGGTCGAACAGGGCGAAGAAGGCGTCGGTGGTGCGCGCCTCGGCCTCGTCGCGGGACCAGCCGCGGATCTCGGCCAGCTTGTCGAGGACATGACCGACGTAGGCCGGCTCGTTGCGGCGGCCCCGGTGCGGCACGGGCGCCAGATAGGGGCAGTCGGTCTCGACGATGATGCGGTCGGCGGGCATGGCGGCGATGACCTCGCGCACCTCGGCCGCGGCCTTGAAGGTGGCGATGCCGGACACCGAGAACCATGCCCCCAGTTCCGCCGCCTTTTCCGCCAGTTCCGGGCCACTTGTGTAGCAATGCATCAGGAAGCGGAACGGCGCCCTCGCCTGCTCTTCCGCCAGGATGTCGGCCATGACTTCGTCGGCCTCGCGGGTGTGGACGACGAGCGGCAGGCCGGTGCGGCGGGCGGCATCGACATGCCGGCGGAAGACCGCGGCCTGAACATCGCGCGGGCTGAGGTCGTAGTGGAAGTCGAGGCCGCATTCGCCGACGCCGACGATCCTGGGGCGGCCAGCCAGCTCGACCAGCCGGTCGGCGGTCAGGTTGGCGTAGTCCTTTGCCTCGTGCGGGTGGACGCCGACGGTGGCCCAGATGTCGTCATGGGCCATGGCCAGCGCGTGGGTGGCCTCGAAGGTCGACAGCTTGTCGGAGATCTCGACCATCAGGCCGACGCCGGCCTCGCGGGCGCGGGCGATGACGGCGTCGCGGTCCTCGTCGAACTGGGGGGCGTGCAGATTGACGTGGCTGTCGATCAGCATCAGGCGCGGGCCTTGGTGCGCTGAAGGTCGGCCAGGGCCCCGGCCAGGACGTCGGCGCGGTCGAGATTGATGGCGGCGGCGCGGTCGGGCAGTTCGGACAGCCGCTCCCACAGCTCGGCCCAGCGGGCGCCGGACTTGCCCTCCTCGAGGGCGCGCAGCTTCACGGCGGCGATCAGCCGATCCATCAAGGTCTCGAACCGATCCTGCCCCTCGGCGCCGCGGAATTTGTCGGCGACGGCCATGACCTCGGCGCGGTCGAGCTCGGGCGCCGCGACCCAGGCCTGGGCCAGCTGGTCAGCCTCGAGCGTGGCGCCCGAGGCCAGAGCCAACGCCTGTCCTGGCGAGCCGGCGGCCATGCCGGCGATGCGGGCGGCCTCGGCCGAGGTGACGCCGGTGCGGTTGCGGACCAGCTCCTCAAGCGCATGCTGCGGCCAGACCGGGAAGGCCAACCTGCGGCAGCGCGAACGGATGGTCGGCAGCAGCCGGCCCGGCGCATGGGTGATGAGGAACAGCACGCCGCGCTCAGGTGGCTCCTCAAGAACCTTGAGCAAGGCGTTGGCGGCGTTGAGATTCAGGTCGTCTGCGGCGTCGATGATGGCGACGCGGTATTTGGCCTGTGAGGGACTCTTGGAGAAGAACTCCGGCAGGTCTCGGGCCTGGTCGACGGAGATGGACTTCTTCGTCTTGCCGCCCTCGACGGCCCGTTCGAGAAGCAGCAGGTCAGGATGGGATCGGGCCGTGACCAGCCGGGCCACCGGATCGTCGGGCCGCGTCCCCAGCAGGCCGCGCGACGGGTCGGGCGCGGCGCCCAGCAGGCGGCGGGCGGCGCGCCAGGCGAAGGTCGCCTTGCCCGAGCCCTCGACCCCGCACAGCAGCCAGGCGTGGTGCAGCCGGCCCTTGTCGAAGGCGTCAAGGAAGGCCGCCTCGGCGGCGGCGTCGGGGATCAGATCGAAACGGTCGCGGGAATGCTCGCTCACGGCAGACGCGCCTCGACGGCGGCCCAGACGCGGGCCTCCACCGTATCCTGATCGCCATCGGCGTCGACGACGACGCAGCGTTGCGGATGGGCGGCGGCGATGTCGAGGAAGCCGCGCCGCAGCCGCTCGTGGAACGCCAGGCCCTTGGATTCGAACCGGGTCTCAAACAGGCCCCGCCCGAAGGCGCGCTCCAGCCCGATCTCGACCGGCAGGTCGAAGACCAGGGTCAGGTCCGGCTGGGTCGGGCCGACGATGGCGGCGTCGAGCGTCTCGATGAATTCGGCGGGCGCGCCGCCGCCGGCGCCCTGGTAGGCGCGGCTGGAATCCGCGAAACGGTCGCAGACCACCCAGCGGCCGGCCTCGAGCGCCGGACGGATCGTGCGCTCCAGATGGTCCGAGCGGGCGGCGTACATCAGCAGGGTCTCGGTCATCGGCGACCAGCGGCCGGCGTCGCCGTTGAGGGCGAGGTTGCGGATTTCCTCCGCCCCCTGCGAGCCGCCCGGTTCGCGGGTCTGGACCACCTCCAGGTCGCGGGCGCGCAGGCGTTCGACCAGGCGGGCGACCTGGGTCGACTTGCCGGTCCCCTCGCCGCCTTCGAACGTGATGAATCTGCCGTGAGTCACGGGCGCACAATGGCGGCGCCGACCGGGATGCGGAAGGGTCTAGCCGCCGGAAATCATCCTGGCCTCCGGATAACCCCGCGAGATCACGGCGCGACGCGATCGCTCGGCGGTTCCGGCGTCGGGCCACGGCCCGACCAGCACGCGGAACTGTCCCGGCGCCGCCTCCTCCACGGTGGCGCCGCCGCCGAGCCGGTCGGCGGCCCGGCGCGCCTCGCGAGCGTCCGGCCAGGCGCCGGCCTGGATCCAGATGCCGTCGCGTGCGGGCGCGGAAGCGGGAGCCGCGACCACGGCCGGGAGCGGCGCAGGGCGCGGCTCGGACAGATAGGGTCTCGGCCCGGCGACCGGCTCCTCCGGAAGCGGTCCCTCCGCGTACTGAAGCACCGTCCCGCCGCCAAGCCGGGGGGCGCGGCCCAGATAGCGCACCCTCACCTCCCCGACGCCGGCCCGGCGCAGATCGAGGGCGTCGGCGGCGGCGCGCGAAAGGTCGATGATCCGCCCATCGACGAAGGGGCCCCGGTCGTTGACCCGCAGCACGACGCGGCGGCCGTTGGCCAGGTTGGTGACCTCGACCAGACCCGGCAGCGGCAGGGTCTTGTGGGCGGCGGTCAGGGCGTTCATGTCGAAGCGCTCGCCGGTGGCGGTCGGACGGCCGTGGAACTGGTCGCCGTACCACGAGGCCATTCCGGTCTCGTCGTAGTCCGGCTGCTCTTCGGGATGATACCAGCGGCCGCGGATCTGATAGGGCCGCATGGTGCCGGAGACGATCGGGGCGGGGTCGGCGACGACCGGCATGGCGGGCCACGGCGCCGACCCGGCTCCGCTCGCGCAGGCGGCCAGCAGCGACAGCATCGCCGCAATCACAACACCCTTGAGAAGTTTCGCAGCCATGCCCCCGCCCTCGATGGCGAAGAAGATG
>JBGTSL010000200.1:0-4280 GCA_041940325.1 Brevundimonas sp. | reverse complement strand
CCCGTCCGGGCTGAGCATTTCGGTGGTTAGATGCAGGGTGTCGTGTTCGATGCGGGCATAGGCGCCGACGGCGGTGCGGCACGATCCTTCCAGGGCCGTCATGGCGCCGCGCTCGGCGGCGATGCACAGGGCGGTCTCGGGGTGGTTCAGGGCGGCGACCCAGTCTGAGTCCATGTTGGCGGCGCGGGTCTGGATCGCCAGGGCGCCCTGGCCCGGCGCCGGCAGGAAGGCGTCCAGCGACAGCTTCTCGCGGATGTGTTCGGTCACGCCCAGGCGCGTCATGCCCGAGACGGCCAGAAGGATGGCGTCGAAATCGCCGTCGGCCGCGCGACGCAGCCGGGTGTCGATATTTCCGCGCAGCATCTCGACCTTCAGGTCCGGCCGCAGGGCCAGCGCCTGAGCCTGGCGTCTCAGGCTGGCGGTGCCCAGGCGCGCGCCGAAGGGCAGGGCGTCGAAACTGTCGAAGTCACGGCTGATGAAGGCGTCGCGGGCGTCCTCGCGTTCGGGGATGGCAGCGATGCACAGGCCTTCGGGCTGTTCGGCGGGCACGTCCTTCATCGAATGGATGGCGATGTCGATCCGGCCGGCCAGCAGGGCCTCCTCGATCTCCTTGGTGAACAGCGCCTTGCCGCCGACTTCCAGCAGGCGGCGATCCTGGATGCGGTCGCCGGTGGTGACGATCTCGACCAGGGGCACGGCCTCGGCGATGTCGGCCTCGGCCACGCCGAGGGCCCGACCGATGGCGCGCTGCATCATGCCCGACTGGGTCAGGGCCAGTTTGGAGCGGCGCGTGCCGATGCGGACGAGAGGAGCCATGAGACAGCCGTTGCGCCGGGGGGGCGGGGCCGTTACCTCGACCCCATGGACAGGACCGCCGACTATAGCAGCGAGGGGAGCCGGGCAACCGCGGGCGACCTGACCGTGCTCGGCCTCGAGACCAGCTGCGACGAGACCGCCGCCTCGGTGGTTCGCCTGACGCCGGCGGGCGAGGCGACGGTGCTGTCCTCGGTAGTGCACAGCCAGATCGACGATCATGCGGCCTATGGCGGCGTGGTGCCCGAGATCGCCGCCCGCAGCCATGTCGAGATGATCGCCGGGGTGACGGCGCGGGCGATGGCGGAGGCGGGGCTGGGCTATGACGGGCTGGACGGGGTCGCCGCCACCGCCGGGCCGGGGCTGGTCGGCGGGGTGATGGTCGGGCTGAGCTTCGGCAAGGCGGTGGCGCTGGCGCGGGGCCTGCCGCTGATCGCGGTGAACCATCTGGAGGGCCATGCGGTGTCGGCGCGGCTGGGCCAGCCGGTGGACTATCCCTTCCTGCTGCTGCTGGTCTCAGGGGGGCACTGCCAGCTGCTGGAGGTGCGCGGGATCGGCGACATGACCCGGCTGGGCACGACCATCGACGACGCAGCCGGCGAGGCCTTCGACAAGATCGCCAAGGCGCTGGGGCTCGGCTATCCGGGCGGGCCCGCGCTGGAGAAGCTGGCCGAGAGCGGCGACGGCGCCCGGTTCGAGCTGCCGCGGGCCCTGCTGGGGCGGAAGGACTGCGACTTCTCCTTCTCGGGGCTGAAGACGGCGGCCTCGCGGCTGGCGCATGCCTGCGAGACGGAGCAGGACCGGGCCGATCTGGCCGACGCGGTGCAGACGGCCATCGCGCGGCAGCTCGGCGAGCGATCGGAGCGGGCGATGAAGGCCTATGCGGAGCGGCACGGCCAGCGGCTGTTCGTCGTAGCCGGGGGCGTGGCGGCCAACCGGACGGTCAGGGCGACGCTGGAGGCCGCGGCCACGCGGAACGGCTTCGACTTCCTGGCGCCGCCGCTGGCCTGGTGCACCGACAATGCGGCGATGATCGCCCTGGCGGGAGCGGAACGGCTGCAGAAGGGTTGGACCTCGGACATCGACGCCGCGGCCCGGCCGCGCTGGCCGCTGGACGAGGCGAAGGCCCTGGCCGATCCGGCTCACCGGCCGGGGCGGAAGGGCGCGAAGGCGTAAGGAGAGCCCATGGAATTTCGCACGGCGGGGGTGATCGGCGCGGGAGCCTGGGGCACGGCCCTGGCCCAGGTGGCCGGCTGGGCGGGGCTGGACGTCCTGCTGCAGGCGCGCGAGCCGGAGGTGGTCGAGAGCCTGACCGCCCGCCGGGTCAATGAGCTTTTCCTGCCCGAGGTGGTGCTGGACAGCCGGGTGTCGGTCACGGGCGAGCTGGCCGACCTCGCCCAATGCGACCTGATCCTCGCCGTGCCGCCGGCCCAGCATATGCGCTCGACCCTGACGGCCTTCGCCCCGCACCACCGGCCGGGCGTGCCGGTCGTCCTGTGCTCCAAGGGGATCGAGCGGGGCTCGCTGAAGCTGATGACCGAGGTGCTGGCCGAGACCCTGCCGGAGGCCCCGGCCGCCGTCCTGTCCGGCCCCAGCTTCGCCGGCGAGGTGGCCCGCGGCCTGCCCAGCGCGGTCACCCTGGCCTGCGCCGACGCCGCCCTCGGCCAGGCCCTGATGGAGACCCTGTCGGCCCCGACCTTCCGCCCCTATCTGGCCTCCGACCTGATCGGGGCCGAGGTCGGCGGGGCGATCAAGAACGTCCTGGCCATCGCCTGCGGCATCAGCGAGGGCCGGGGGCTGGGGCGCAGCGCCCACGCCGCCCTGATCACCCGGGGCTTCGCCGAAATGACCCGGCTGGGCGTGGCCCTCGGCGGCGAGGCCGCGACCGTGGCCGGGCTGTGCGGCCTGGGCGACCTGGTCCTGACCTGCTCCAGCCCGCAGTCGAGGAACATGAGCCTGGGACTGGCCCTCGGCCAGGGGCAGACGGTGGAACAGGCGCTGGCCGGCAAGCGGTCGGTGGCCGAGGGCTATGAGAGCGCCCCGGCGGTGCGCGAGCTGGCCGCGAAGACGGGGGTCGACATGCCCATCTCCCTGGCCGTGGCCGACGTGCTGGCCGGGGAGACGACGGTGCCGGAGATGATCGACGCCCTGCTGTCGCGGCCGCTCAAGGCCGAGCGGTCTTGAGCGAGGACCGCCCCCGGGTCTGGAAGACCCCGCCGAACGTGCCGCTGTGCCCGGAGACGGAACTGGCCGATCCGGGCGCCCGGTCCTTCGTGCTGCAGATCGGCGAGGCCTTCTTCCACGGCTTCGTCATCCGCAAGGCCGGGCGGGTGGCCGGTTACGTCGACCGCTGCCCGCATCAGGGCTTTCCGCTTGCGCTGGAGCTGGACCGCTATCTGACCCCGGACGGCGAGCGGATCCTGTGCGGCTGGCACGGGGCGGTGTTCGAGCCGCTGACCGGCCTGTGCACCGGCGGGCCCTGCGCCGGGGGACGGCTGACGCCCTGGCCGGTGACGGTCGAGGGCGGGATGATCCGCACGGCCTGAGTTTTACCCGGGTGAAACCGGAAAATCGGGTGTGGCGGAGTCGGCAGGGTCGGCGCCGGAAATTCGTGTGTCAGAGTCGGCAGAGTCGGCATTCCGGGCCGGGAGGGGAAGCCGGGCGCGCCTCGGGCGGCGGGTCGGCGGTGCGATTGTCAAAGACCGGGGACCAGTATGGACCGGCTTTCCGATAGGGCGGGAAGACAGGCTTTGGATTCGGGTAGTCGGTTGAACAGGCGGGAGATCGTCCCCGTTATCCGCCTGAGTTGGCGCGGATTGTCAGCACAGCGTCATGGCGTTTCCGCGCGGACGGCGGGGCTAATCCGAGCCCGGATCGGCCATGATCGGCCTGCCCCTTCTGGCGGGTGCGGCGCCGCCCTCGCCGCCTGCATCGCCGCAGCGGCGTCGACTGACGTCAGACCTTTGACAGGATCAGCGTTCCGTTCGTGCCGCCGAAGCCGAACGAGTTGGACATGACGTGTTTCAGTTCGCCGTCATGGCGCTTGCGCAGGATCGGCATGCCCTCGAACTCGGGATCGAGGTTCTCGATGTGGGCGCTCTCGGCGGCGAAGCCGTGCTTCATCATCAGCAGGCAGTAGATGGCCTCCTGCGCCCCGGCCGCGCCCAGCGAGTGGCCGGTCAGGGACTTGGTCGAGGAGATCATCGGCAGGTCGTCGCCGAAGACGTTGCGGACCGCGCCCATCTCCTTGGAGTCGCCGACCGGCGTCGAGGTGCCGTGCGGGTTCAGATAGTCGATTTTCGGATTGCCGGCCTGTTCCAGCGCGATCTTCATGCAGCGCTGGGCGCCCTCGCCCGAGGGGGCGACCATGTCATAGCCGTCGGCGTTGGCGCCATAGCCGGTGACCTCGGCATAGATGGTCGCGCCGCGCGCCTTGGCCCGCTCGTATTCTTCCAGCACCACGATGC
>JBGTSL010000199.1:0-4286 GCA_041940325.1 Brevundimonas sp. | reverse complement strand
GCCGACAGGGCGACGGCGGCGAAGCCGGTGATGAACATGATGCGGATGCCGGGCTGGCGGGCGGCGGCGACGCGGGCCACCTCTATGCCGTCGGCCCCGTCCGCCGCGACGAAGCTGAACAAGGCTTCATCGCAGCGCCTGAATATGGTCAGGCTGGGGTCACGACCCCGCCAGACCCGTTCCGCAAGACGGTCGTTCCCAGCCATCCCGAACGGGAGAAGACATCCATGACCGTCTCACGCCGCGCCTTCGCCCTGGGCTCCGCCGCCGTTGCGGCCGTCGCCGCCCTGCCGGCCCACGCCCAATCCAGCCTGTCGGCCGAGGACCGCGCCGTCCTCGCCCGCGCCCAGACCTATCTGCAGGGTCTGACCTCGGCCCAGGGCACCTTCGTCGAGACCTCGGGCGCCCAGCGCCGCGAAGGCCGCTTCTACCTGCAGCGTCCCGGCAAGATGCGCTTCGAATACACCAACCCGGCCGGCCTGCTGGTCGTTTCGGACGGCTCGAACGTGAAGCGCTACGACCCGCGCCTGAATGTCTTCCGTCAGGTGCCGCTGGGCCAGACGCCGCTGTCGACCTTCCTCGCCCGCACCGTCCGCCTCGACCAGGGCGTGCGCATCGACCGCGTCACGCGGATGGATTCCGGCGCCTTCGCCATCACCGCCCGAGACAATCGCCGCCCCAATGACGGCTCGGTGGTGCTGGCCTTCGCTGGCGATCCCGTCCGGCTGCAGGAGTGGACCATCATCGACGCCCAGGGCGGCCGCACCCGCACCCAGCTGACCACCCTGCGCCCCGCCCCGGGCCTGTCGGCCAGCCTGTTCCAGCTGCGCGACCCGACCCAGCGTCCGCGCCGCAACTGATCTCCCCCGCCGGGCGAACTCGCCTTGACATTTTTTGCCGGGCGTGTTGTTTTGGCCACAGATCGGCGGGAGCCGGTCTGACCCGCTACGGATTTCATCCCCTTCCCGGCGGCGAGAGAGACGCACCTTCAAACGCCCGGCCCTCAACGGACCGGGCGTCTCTTTGGGTCCTGGGGCGGCTATCGCTTGCGACGCGGTCGCTCGCTGCTTGAGCGCAGCATGGTGGGCGTCGGTCGTCGCGCCTGATACAGCCCCCAGATGCTTCGCATCGCCACCTGGAACATCAACTCCGTCCGCCTCCGCGTCGATCAGGTCGCCCGCTTCGTGGCCGAAAGCGGCACGGACGTCCTTTGCCTGCAGGAGATCAAATGCCTGGAGGACCAGTTCCCCCGGGCGGCCTTCGAGGCCATGGGCCTGCCGCATCTGAAGATCGGCGGCCAGAAGGGCTGGCACGGGGTGGCCATCGCCAGCCGCAAGCCGATCGCCGAGGCCCCGAAGCTGGACGTCTGCCGTGAAGGCCATGCCCGCTGCGTCGCCGTCATGGTCGACGGCGTCGAGATCCAGAATTTCTACATTCCGGCCGGCGGCGACGTGCCCGATCGCAAGCTAAATCCGAAATTCGATCACAAGATGGATTTCTACGAGCGGCTGACAGCCGAGATGGCCGGGCGCGACAGCCAACGCCCGCTGGTGCTGGCCGGGGACTTCAACATCGCGCCGGGCGAGAACGACGTCTGGAACCACCGCTACATGTCGAAGATCGTCAGCCACACGCCGGTCGAGGTCGAGACCCTGCGCCGCCTGCAGGCGGCGGGCGATTTCTGCGACGTCGTCCGCGACCAGATTCCGGAGCCGGTGAAACTGGCCAGCTGGTGGAGCTATCGCGCCGCCGACTTCCGCAAGTCGAACCGCGGCCTGCGGCTCGACCACCTGTGGACCTCGCCCGGCCTGACCCCCGCCGTCGCGCCCGGAAGCGCGCGAATCCACGATGACGTCCGGGAATGGACGCAACCCAGCGACCACGCCCCGGTGACGATGGATCTCGACGTCTAGAAGGGGAAGAAGACCGGGATGGCGACCATGGCCGCCGCCCAGGTGACGAGGTTCAGCGGCACCCCGACGCGGACGAAGTCCAGATAGCTGTAATTGCCCATCTGATAGACCAGCACATTGGTCTGATAGCCGAACGGCGTGGCGAAGGCGGCCGAGGCGGCCATCATCACGCCGACCAGGAAGGGCCGCGGATCGACGCCGAAGCTCTCGGCCAGGGCCACGGCGATCGGCGTGATCAGCACGGCCACCGTCGCGTTCGACAGCAGTTCGGTGGCGAACAGGGTGACGCCGTAGAGGATGATCAGCCCGACCAGCGGTCCGAACGGCCGTAACACCTCGATCAGCAGGCCGGCTCCGGCCGCCGCCAGCCCCGTGACCTCGATGGCGATGCCGACCACCACCATGCCGGCGATCAGCAGCAGGATTTCGGGGCGCAGGCCTGCATAGGCCTCTTCCGGGGTGATCACCTTGAGCAGGATCAGGGCGACGGCGCCGGCGAAGGCCGAGGCGGCGATCGGCGCCAGCCCGAGACCGGCCGCGGTCACCACGACGAGGAAGACGCCCAGCGCGATCAGCGAACGCCGCAGATCGAAAGGCCGGTCGGCGGCGCCGAACAGGGTCACGTCGCCGAGGTGGGCGTCGCCGGAGCCGTCGTCATTGGTGCGGGCCTCGCCCAGCTTCGGCAGGTTGAACGGCAGGATGCGCCGCCGCCGCGCGGCCGCCTCGGCCTCGGCCTTGCGGCGCTCCTCCTCCATCTCGGCCAGCCGCGCCTGTTCGGCCTCGTCCGCCGCCACGCTGCGGCCGAGCTGGCGGGCGCCGACGAAATACAGCCACAGCCCGCCGGCGGCGGCGATGCACAGGCCCACCGGCGTGATCTCGAAAAGGGTGAACACCGGCTGGCCGGCGTTGCGGGCCATGTCGTTGACAAGCAGGTTGGTCGAGGTGCCGATCAGAGTCAGCAGTCCGCCGAGCACCGAGATATGGCTGAGCGGCATCAGGAACCGCTTCGGGGACAGCTTCAGCGAGGAGGCGACGTCGCGGACCACCGGCGCCGCCAGCACCACCACCGGGGTGTTGTTCAGGAAGCCGCCCAGCACGCCGCACATGCCGAGAACCGCCCAGATGCCGATCGCGCCGACGCGGGCGGCCAGCCGCGAGGCCTGGCGGATCATCAGACCGAGCAGACCGGACAGCTCGATGGCGTAGGCGATGACGAACAGGCCCGCCAGGGCGATGACGGCCGGGCTGGCGAAGGCCGCCTGGACCTCGACCGGCCGCACCACGCCCAGGAGCAGCAGGGCGGCCGCGCCCGACAGCGCCACCACGTCGGCGCGAACCCGGCCGTGGATCAGCACGCCGACCACGACGACGAGCACCAGCAGGGCCGCGATCTGATCGAAAGTCATAGGCTCTGCTGCCTCCCCAGGCCGGGGGAGGTCAACCTTTTCAGGTCGACCGCCCCCAATTGAGCGATTGACGTGTTAGGCTGGTTCCATGCTGAAACCGGTCTCGCCTGTTCGCCTGCCGGTCGTCGCGGCTGCGGCGGTCGGTCTTTTGACGGTCTCCTGCCAGAGAGAGGCCGAGCCCGTCGCGCCCCCGCCGGAGCCGTCCGGGCCCGTCGAACCCGAGCCTGAAGCGCCCGTTCGCCCGACCACGCTCGACCGGCGCGAACTGCTCTCGGCCGTGAGCCAGGCCGCCTCGGACTATGCGACGGGAGCGACGCCCACGGCGTCGGATCCGCTCGTCGGCCGGCAATTCGACATCCGGCTCGCCTTCGGCTGCGACGGGGCCGAGACGCCGCCCGCGGACGGCGCCGGCGACGGTCTGGCGCGCTGGTCGTGGGGCCCGGAGCGTGAAACCATCCGGCTCAGCCTGACGCCCGGGGACTGGACCCGGTCGGCCCTGATCGCGGGCGCCAACCAGGATCAATGGGAAGCTGTCGAGGGGTTCTGGGTTTCCCGTCCGTGGATGGGCGCCGACGGCTGTCCGTCCCTCCGCGCCGACCCCCTGGCCAGCGGGCCGGTGACGCCCTCGCCCCAGACGGTGGGGCTGGCGGCGGTGTTCGAGACCGGCGGCTCCCGGCTTGGCCGCCGCAACGGCCGAGCCTACAGCCATGTCATCCGTCAGGCCGGCGACGCGCCGCTGGTCGCGCTGGACGCCGGCTACAGGGTGCGGCTGCAGGGGCGGATCGCGGCTTTCCCGGACGGACGGGCGATCCGTTGCCGCGCCGCCAACGCCAACCAGCGTCCGGTCTGCGTCGCGGCGGCGCAGCTCGACCGGGTCGCTTTCGAAACGCCGACCGGCAACACCCTCAGCGAGTGGCGGCCGGGCTGATCAGGGTTGCAGCCGGTAGCCGCCGGCGTCGGTCAGCAG
>JBGTSL010000198.1:0-4297 GCA_041940325.1 Brevundimonas sp. | reverse complement strand
CGCCCATGCGGAAGAACAGGATGGCGTCCGGCGCCTGGGCCTTGGCCGCCAGGAATTGCGCCATCACCGGCGTCACGCCTTCGGCGGACGGCAGATCTGAGGCTTTCGGGGGGTGGGCGAGAGGGGCGTTCATCTGAGCCGCGCAGGGTGCAGGAAGGCGCGGGCGCGCTCAAGCGGCGTCTCCCGCTCTTGCACAGGGTTGTCGCCGCTGCGACAAGCGGGACAGGCGGTTAAGGGAACGCGGTCGAACACCGCGGCTGTGCCCGCAACTGTAGGCGGCGAGACGGTTGATCATTCCGGAGCACAGACTCCGGCGTCACTGGGAAACCGGGAAGGCGCGATCCTCCGTTTTCGACCCGCAAGCCAGGAGACCTGGCCGCCGACGTCGCTCGTCCGCTGTCCGGGACCAGGCAGAGGCGCGGTGATCCGTCGAGGCGACCCGACACTTGCGCCGTCCTGACAGGGGCGGGTCGGTCGCCATTCCTCACGTCGCCGCGATGCGCTCGCGCGGGGACGACGGAGACTTCGCTGATGCGATCCCTGCTACTCGCCACGGCCGCGGCCGTGTTCCTGCCCCACCCTGTCCAGGCCTCGCCCGGCGACGACGACGTCGATCCCCTGGACGAGGTGGTGGTCACCGCCACCCGCCTGCCGGCCATCGTCACCGATACGCCCGGGGCGCGGGTCATCGACCGACAGGCCATCGAGCGGCGGGGCGCCGTCTTCGCCGCCGACGTCCTGTCCGACGTGCCCGGCCTGTCGGTGGTGCGTTCCGGCGCCTTCGGGGGCGTCGCCCAGGTGCGGATGCGCGGCGCCTCGCCCGGCAAGACCCTGGTGCTGATCGACGGCGTGCCGGTCAACGATCCGGCCGAGGTCAACGGGGCCTTCGACTTCTCCGGCCTCGAACTGTCGGACATCGCGCGCATCGAGGTGCTGTCGGGGCCGCAGTCGTCGCTGTGGGGGTCAGACGCCATAGGCGGGGTGATCGCCTTCACCACCCGCGAGCTGGACGGGCTGGCGCTGGAGGCCGAGGCCGGGTCGTTCGACACCGTGCGCGGCCGGCTGGCGGCGGGCGTCTCGACGGAGCGACAGGGCTTCGGAGCCTGGGTGTCGCGCTTCGACACCGACGGGATTTCGGCCGCCGACGCGGCGGACGGCAATGTCGAGGCCGATGGCTTCACCTCGACGACCGCCGGGGTCCGGGGGCGTCACGCCTTCACCGGCGCGGTCTCGGTGGACGGCGCGATCCGCTGGACCGAAAGCGACGCCGACCTCGACGGCTATCCGGCCCCGGCCTTTGTCCTCGCCGACACCGGCGACCGCCAGTCCAGCGAGCAGTGGTCCGGATTCGGACGGCTGCGCCTCGACGCGTTCGGCCTGTCGCATCAGTTCAGCGTTTCCGGCTCGGACATCGCCCGTGAGACGGTTTCGGCCTTCCCCTCGGCCTTCGAGGCGGAGCGGCGGGCGTACCGCTGGCAGGCCGACGGCGAAGCAGCCGGCCTCGCCTTCGCCATCGGCGTCGAGCGCGAGGAGAGCCAAGGCAGCCTGTCGACCGGGCTGACGGAGACCCTGGGTGCGACCTCCGCCTTCGCCACGGCGCGGATCGAGCCGACGGACCGGTTGAGCCTGTCCGGGGCTCTGCGTTTCGACGACACGGACGACTTCGGCTCGAAGACCACGGGACGGGTCTCGGCGGCCTTCGACGCCGGCGGCGGCGCCACCCTGTCGGCGGCGTACGGCACGGGCTTCAAGGCGCCGTCGATCAGCCAGGCGGTGTGCGACTTCTGCTTCTCGTCCCGGCCCTTCCCGGCGCTGCGGCCCGAGACGGCGGTCGGCTATGAGGCGGCGCTCGGCTGGGTCTCGGCGGACGGCCGTTTCGAAGGCCGCGCCACGGCCTACCGGCTCGAGGTCGACGACCAGATCACGTGGATCTTCGATCCCGCGACCTTCGACAGCTATTACGTCAACGTCGCCGAGACCGCGACCGACGGGGTCGAGCTGGAAGGACGGGCGCGGCTCGGCGGCGGCTTTGATCTCAGCCTCGCCTGGGCCTGGACCGACGCCCGCGACGAGACCACCGGGGCCCGCCTGCTGCGCGTGCCGGAGCGGGCCGGGTCGGCCACCCTCGGCTGGACGGGCGAACGGCTGTCGGCGGCCCTGACCGTGCGGGGCGAGAGCGACCAGGACGACGCCGGCGGGGTGCGGGGCGCCTTCGTCACCGCCAATCTGAACGGTTCGTACGCCCTGACGGATCAGGTCTCTCTGACCGCGCGGATCGAGAACCTGGCGGACGAACGCTATCAGCAGGTGTTCGGCTACGGCGAGCCGGGCCGGTCCGGCTACGTCGGGATCAGGCTGCGCTACTGACGGCGCGGGGGCCGGCGGCGACCGTCGCCGGCTCCAGCTGCAGGGCGGCCCAGTCGAGGGCGGGCGTCGGGGCGTTGGCGGCGGCGACCACGGCGCGCAGTTCGGCGGCCGAGGCGACGCTGGCGATCACGGCGGAGACTTCCGGCAGGCCCATGACATAGGCCAGGGTGGCCTGCATCGGGTCGATCCGCGCCTCGGCGAGACGGCGGCGGATGCGCGACAGGGCGTGGGCGTGGCCCGCCATCTCCGGCGGAAGCGGCTCACCGCTGATGAACAGCAGGCCGTCGGCGAAGACCGAGGTGGCGTGGACGTCGACGCCCAGCGCGGCCAGTTCGGACAGGACGCCGGCATGCTGGATGCGCTGGTCGAGCAGATTGATGGGCAGTTCGACGACATCCGGCTGGAACCGGCGGGCCAGAAGGGCGGGGCCGTCCTCGGCGGCGGCGCGGAATCCGATGCGGCGATAGAGGCCGCGCGCCTTCAGGGCCTCGAGCCGGTCCCACAGGGCGCGGCCTTCGGCCCCGGCCAGATCGCCGGCGCAGGACACCAGCAGGGTGTCGCCGCGGGGCAGGCCGAGCCGCTCCAGCGAGCGGCGGGCGCGGGCCTCGACGCGGTCGACGCCGTCGGTGATCGGGACGGTGCGGACCGTCACCTGAAACGGCGAGGGGAAGGGCCAGGCCTGACCGAGCCGGCGCTCGCCGTCGCCGTCGGGCTTGGTGGCCACCAGGGTGACCCCGGCGTCGGCGGCGGTCTGCAGCAGGAAGCGCAGGGCCTCCTCGCGCGCGCCCGCGGGAAGGGGCGCATAGGCATTCACCGCGCGCACGGGCTCGTGGACCACCGCGAGGGCCAGTTTGTCGATCGGAGAGGGCGCGCGGTTGGGGAGCACCGACGGACTGTGACGCCGAAAGTTTAAGGCCCCCCTTCCGAGACCTTGACCGAATCTTACCGCGCGAACGGCGGTTCCCCGTTTCGGGTCAGGCGGCGGCCTGACCGAGCGCCTGGAGTACGGCCGCGCCATACCGGTCCAGCTTGGTCTGACCGACGCCGGGAATATGGGCCAGCCGGTCGAGGTCGCCGGGCTCGGCGAGGGCGATCTCCAGCAGGGTCCGGTCCTGAAAGATGACATAGGGCGGCACACGCTGTTCGGCCGCGCGGTCGCGCCGCCAGGCCCGCAGCGCCTCGAAGCGGGCCCGGACGTCGGCGTCCATCGCTTCCAGGGCGGCGTTGCGGCCGGTGCGGGTTCTTTCGCGCGCCGCGGATGCGCGCGCCGGAGCCTGCCGGACCTCGATGGTCCGCTCGCCGCGGTAGACCGCCCGCACCGCTTCCGGATCGCCGAGTCTGACCAGCGGTTTGCCCTCGTTGGGGTCCTCGACCAGCAGGCCCTCGAACATCAGATGATCGATGATGTCGCGCCATGTGTGCAGGGCGACATCGGCGCCGATGGCCCAGGTCGACAGGGCCGTCTCCCACGGCTGAACGTCCTTCGTCCGGCCGAGCAGATGGTCGATCACGCGGCCCCGGCCGAAGCGCTCGCCCAGCCGCTGCACCGCCGCCAGCGCCTTCTGGGCCGGCACCGTGGCGTCGAACAGGGCCGGCGGATCCTGGCAGATGTCGCAGACGCCGCACGGCTCCGCCCCGGTCTCGCCGAAGTAGCGCCGCACCGCCTGCGGCCGGCAGACCGCGCCGTCCAGCATGGCGAACAGCTGCCGCGCCTTGCGGATCTGAACCGCCTTGACCTCGTCCGCCATCGGGCGGCCGTCGAGGCGGCGCAGGGTCCAGGCGATGTCGGACGGACCGTACAGGGTGACGCCCTCGGCCGGGTCGCCGTCGCGGCCGGCCCGGCCAATTTCCTGCCAGTAGGCCTCCAGCGAACCGGGCGGGTCGGCGTGGATGACGAAGCGCACGTCGGCCTTGTCGACGCCCATGCCGA
>JBGTSL010000197.1:0-4320 GCA_041940325.1 Brevundimonas sp. | reverse complement strand
CGCGGCGCGGTCGACATGAAGGGCGGCATCGCCGCCTGGGTCGCCGCCGTCTCCCAGGTGCTGGCCGAGGGCGACATCCCCGGTTCGCTCAGCTTCCTGATCACCGGCGACGAGGAAGGTCCGGCCCTGCACGGCACCAAACGGGTCGTGCAGACCCTGATGGCCGAGGGCGAGGTCATCGACGCCTGCGTCGTCGGCGAACCCTCCTCGCAACACGCGCTGGGCGACACCATCAAGATCGGCCGCCGCGGCTCGCTCAACAGCTGGATCACCGTCCACGGCAAACAGGGCCACGTCGCCTATCCCGACCGCGCCGCCAATCCGGCCCCGGTGATGGCCCGGCTGCTGGCCCGGCTGGCCGACCACCGCCTCGACGACGGCTACGAGGCCTTCCAGCCCTCGAACCTCGAGATCACCACCATCGACATCGGCAATCCGGCCACCAACGTCATCCCGGCCGAGGCGCGGGCGCGGCTCAACATCCGCTTCAACCCGACCCACACCGGAGACGGCCTCATCGCCTGGCTCAACACCCTTGCCGGCGAGGCCCAGGCCGAGAGCGGACTGCGCATCGAACTGGAGCACCTGTGCTCCGGCGACGCCTTCCTGACCGAGACCGGCCCCTTCGTCAGCGGCGTGCAGGACGCGGTCGAGGCGGCGACCGGACGCCGGCCCGAGGCCTCGACCACCGGCGGCACCTCGGACGCCCGCTTCATTCGCGCCATGGCGCCGGTGCTGGAGCTGGGCCTCGTCGGCCAGACCATGCACCAGATCGACGAACGCGTGCCGGTCAGCGAGATCGAGGCGCTGACCGAGGTCTATCGCCGCGTCATCACGACCTGGTTCGACCGCCGCTAGAACAGCAGGTCGATGCCCAGCATCGCCCCGCCGAACATGGCGGCGAAGGCGACCAGGAAATAGAAAATCTCACGTCGCGCGCTGCCCCGTCGCTCCAGGGTCATCGGCGGCAATTCAACCGGCAGCCTGCTCATCGGCCCACTCCCGCAAACCGGACGAGGGTGCGCCCCGATCCTTGCCGGGAGGTTGAAAAACGTGGTTGCCGCCTACGGCCGTTCAAGGAACCGCAGCGCCGTCAGCACATGCGCCCGCACCCCGACCGGCAGCACCGCCTCGTTGACGTCGAAGGTCGGCGAATGGTTCGGCGGGGAGGTGGCCGGGTCGACCCCGTCGGCGCTGGCCCCGAGATGGTAGAACACCCCGGGCACCTCCTGCGACAGATAGCTGAAGTCCTCGGCCACCGTCGTCGGCGGGGCTCCCGGATTGACGTTCCCCGTCCCTGCGGCTTCTTCCAGCACCGGCGCCAACCAGGCCGACAGCGCCTCGTCGTTGAACACCAGCGCCGCGTTCTGGCGCACCCCGAACTCGGCCGTCGCTCCGTAGTTCTCGGCGACATTGCCGACGGCGATCTCCGCCCGTCGCACCAGATCGTCGCGCTGGGCGATGTCGAAGGTCCTCAGCGTCCCCGACAGCACCGCCCGGTCCGGGATGATGTTGTAGCGCACCCCCGCGTCGAGGGTGGCGATGGTGAACACCGTCGGGGTGGTGGTCGGATCGACGGTCCGGGCGGTCAGGCTGTTGATCGTCTGGACCACGTCAGCCGAGGCGGCGATGACGTCGACCCCCTTCCACGGCCACGCCCCGTGCGTCTGCCGGCCGTTGAGGGTGATGTCGACCCGGTCGGAGGCGGCCATGAAGCCGCGCGGCCGGTACCAAAGCGAGCCCGGCGTCCCGGGCACGACATGGAGACCGAAGATCGCCTCGGGGCGGGGATCGGCCAGGGCGCCCTCCTCGATCATCAACGCGGCCCCGCCCTTGGGCTCGCCCGGCGGCGCGCCCTCCTCGGCCGGCTGGAAGACGAACACCACCGTCCCGGCGATCTGGTCCTTCATTCCCGCCAGCACCTCAGCGGCGCCCATCAGCATGGCGACGTGGGCGTCATGGCCGCAGGCGTGGGCCACCGGCACCGTGGCGCCCATGTAGCTTCCGGTCGCGGTCGAGGCGAAGGGCAGGCCGGTCGCCTCCAGCACCGGCAGGGCGTCCATATCGGCGCGCAGCGCCACGGTCCGGCCCGGCCGCGCCCCGCGCAGGACGCCGACCACGCCGGTCCTGCCGACTTCGGTTCGCACCTCCATGCCCAGCGAGCGCAGGTGATCGGCGACTACGGCCGCCGTGCGGGTCTCGGCGAATCCCAGTTCCGGATTGGCGTGCAGGTCGCGCCGCCAGGCGACCACCCGGGGCGTCACCCCGTCGACAGCCGCCGCGACGGCGTCCGCCGACTGGGCATGGGCGGCGCCCGCCGGCAGGGCGAGCGCCACGGCGGCGCAGGCGGCGAGCAGGCTTCGGACGGTCATGGCGGGATCTCCCCTCGGTACGATGCAACCGTCGCGGACGCCGCCCGCTTTCGCAAGGCTTCGCCCCCGCCTAAGGTCCTCGCGTGAACCTCCGCTCCCCCGCCTTCGCCCTTCTCTTCGCGGTCAGCCTGATCGCAGCGGCGGGCAATATGGGGCTGCAGTCGGTGCTGCCCGCGATCGGTCGGGAGTTCGGCCTGCGCGACACCCTGGTCGCCGGGGCCTTCGCCATCAGCGCCCTGATGTGGACCCTGACCTCGCCCTACTGGGCGCGGCTGTCCGACAGGCTGGGCCGCAAGCGGGTGATCATGATCGGGCTCGGCGGCTTCGTAGCCTCCATGTCCGGCTTCGGTCTGGCCGCCAGTTCGGGTCTGGAGGGTTGGCTGACGGTCATCGTGGCCTTCGGCCTGATGGCGGTGGCCCGGACCATCTACGGGGTCTTCGGCTCGGCCGCGCCGATCGCCTCTCAGGCCTATGTCGCCGACCGCACCAACGCCGGTCAGCGAACCCAGGCGATGTCCTTGCTGGCGTCGGCCCAGGGTCTTGGCACGGTTGTGGGCCCAACACTGGCCCCGGTCTTCATCCTGCCCTTCGTCGGTCTGGCGGGGCCCATGTACGCCTTCGCCCTGTTCGGCGCGGTGGTGCTGCTGATCGTCTGGCTGAAGCTGCCCAGCGGCGACGTGGTGCGCACCCCTTCGCCCAGCGGTCGCCGGACCGACGCCGCCAAGGGGCTGTGGAAGGACCCGCGCGTCCGGGACTATCTGATCTACGGTTTGCTGGTCACCGGCGCCCAGGCGATCAACATCTCGGTGCTCGGCTTCCACATCATCGACGAACTCGCCGTCGAGGGCATCGCCTCGAGCCAGACCGCCTCCTTCATCAGCATCGCCATGCTGGCCGGCGCCGCCGCGACCCTGATGGTCCAGTGGGGGCTCATCCCGCTGCTCAAGCTGCAG
Source organism: Brevundimonas sp. (assembly GCA_041940325.1). Taxonomy (GTDB): domain Bacteria; phylum Pseudomonadota; class Alphaproteobacteria; order Caulobacterales; family Caulobacteraceae; genus Brevundimonas. The sequence continues at coordinate 995 of JBGTSL010000197.1, read as the reverse complement.
GCGGCCGACCTGATGCGCTGGGGCGCGGGCCTCGCCCTGGTCGGCAATCTGATGAGCATCGCCTCTCCGGGCTATTACGGCGTGGTGGTCGGCTACGCCGTCGTCTCGATGGGCGTCGGCTTCGCCCGGCCCGGCTTCACCGCCGGCTCCTCGCTCTCGGTCGGTCCGCACGAGCAGGGCGCCGTGGCGGGATTGATGATGTCCCTGGCCGGCCTCAGCTTTCTCGGACCACCGGTGATCGGGGTGGCGCTGTACGAAGTGGCCGAGCCGGCGCCCTTCATCGCCAACGCCGTGCTGTTGGCTGTCGCCACCGCCCTCTGCTTCGTCAGCGCCCGGCTTCGCGTCGGTCCGCCCGATCTCCCCGACCGTGAGGAGACGCCCTCGCCGGAGACGCCGCCGGCCTCACAGCCCGGGCCCGAGGGCAATCGCTGATCCGGTTCGCCCGCTGGCCTTTTCAGCGCCGGGAAGGCGTGTCAGATCGGCGGCATGGAAATCGCCCGCATCGAAAAACGCATCGGCGTCCGTGCGTCTGCCGACAGCATCTGGGACCTGATCGCCGACCTGCCCCGCTGGAATGGCTGGAACCCGGTCGAAACCTCGGTCGAGGGCACGATCGCCTATGGCGGATCAATCGCCCTGACGGAGGCCATTCCCGGCCTCCCCGAGCGGCGTGCGGCGGTGCGCGTCGCGGAATGGCAACCGCTGGCCCAACTGGTCTGGGCGGAAAAGCGCGGCCTGTGGTTCCGCTCGCTGCGGTATTTCGAGATCGAGGAGCTTGAACCGGGCAGTTGCATCCTCGCCAACGGTTTCGTCTTCAACGGCCTGCGCGGAGAGATGCATTTCGACCGCCACCGCAAGAGCCTCCGGGCGGCGGTCGAGTCCGTGGCCGAGGCTCTCAAGGCCACGGCCGAACGGGCCTAGCCGCCCTTGGCCATGGTGTCCTGAATGCTGATGATCGCCGGCGTCAGGATGACGATGAACAGCACCGGCAGGAA
>JBGTSL010000196.1:0-4321 GCA_041940325.1 Brevundimonas sp. | reverse complement strand
ATGCCAGGTGTCCAGACGCTGGTGCCGATCATGTTGAATCATGTGAATGAAGGGCGCTTGACGCTCCGCCGCTTCGTGGACCTCACCAGCGCTGGCCCGCAGCGGGTGTTCGGCATCGCCGGCAAGGGGCGTATGGCCGAGGGCTATGACGCCGACCTGACGATCGTGGACCAGAAGGCGAAACACGTCCTGAGGCACGAGGACATGGCCAGCCGCTGCGGCTGGACGCCGTTCGACGGCTTCGAGGCCACCGGCAAGGCCATGGCGACCATCGTCCGCGGCCGGGTGGTGATGCGCGACGGCGAACTGCAGGGGACCGCCCACGGGCGGCCGGTGCGGTTCCAGGAGACGCTGGCCTAAGGGAACCTCCCGGACTCCCGACGATTCCTTTCCCGTGGAAGGAGTTAGGCCATGAGTAGACGCGAACTGATCGAACCGACCCCCGGCGACAAGCGCTACGCCCGTCGGGACGACGAGGGCCGCTTCGCCGAGATGGTCGATGTCGGCAAGTCGCTGGCGCAGGACCAGCGGCGCGAGGCGAAGAATGAAGCCCCGCAGGGTCACGGCGACCGGGGCGATCGCCGCAACTAGCGTGACTCCAGGATGAAGCCGGCGATGTCCTCGACGACGCCGGGGGCCAGCGGCAGGTCCGGGTTGCTGTAGGTCGCTGCGTTGGCGGCGCGGTCGGCGGGGGCGGTCTTCAGCAGGTGGTTGACGCCGTCCCAGAGAACCAGCCGGGCGCTCGCGCGGCGGGCGCCGAGGGCGCGGGCGTCGTCGACCCCGACCTGGATGTCGGTGGTCCCCTGACCGATCATCACCGGGCCGTCGTAGCCGGAGAGCAGTTCGGCCGGATCGAGCGGCAGCCAGGAAATCATGTAGGGCTGGACCGACGGGCGGAACAGGGCGGCCAGCTGGGGTGGGACCTCGGCGACCGTGCGGCCGGCCTCAAGCTCGGCGAGGATGGCCAGGGCCTGGCCGAGGAGGGGTTCCGGCGCCGAGGCCAGCTGCTCGCGCAGCACGGCGCCGATGGGGCGGCCGGCGCCGGAGAGCAGGACCAGGCCGCAGATCGCCGCGTCGTCCTCGGAGGCGGCGACGAGAGCGACCAGGGCGCCTTCGCTGTGGCCGATCAGCCAGGCGCAGGGCTGGCCGGTCAGGCGGGCGGTCTCGGCGGCCCAGGCGCGGGCGTCGTCGGCGTAGTCGGTGAAGGTCAACCCGGTCTCCGAGATGAGGCTGGAGGCGCTGGCCGCGACGCCCCGCTTGTCGGTGCGGACGGTGGCGACGCCGTGGGCGGCGAGGCCCTCGGCGAGCAGGCGGTAGCTGGAGGCGGAGACGCCTAGCGGGCTGTTGCCGTCCCGGTCGGTGGGGCCGGAGCCGGCGATGATCAGGGCGGCGGCGCGCGTTTCCGACGGCGCCAGCAGGGTTCCGTGCAGGGGCGCCGGTTCGGACGGCAGGCTCACGGGGGTGGCGACGGGGTCGGACAGCAGGGCGGCGGCGAGGACGAGGCTGAGCATGGCGGCTCCTTTCGGCGGAAGGGTCAGAAGGGCTGGCGGTCGGGGTCGGTGCGCCACACCCGCCAGCTCTCGACCACGGACCAGACGGCGGCGAGGCCGATGGCGGTGAGCAGGACGTAGAGGTTGAGCGGGCGGGGGGCGAAGGGGGCGGTGAGCAGGCCGGCGAGGCCTATGACGAAGAACAACCGGCCGGCGAGGCGGTTGGAGCGGTCCCAGGCGAGCCTGCTCTTGAACGCCCAAGGGGTGCGCACGCCGACAAAGGGGTTGGGCCCGACCCGGCCGAGGAAGGCGCCGATGAGGAGCAGGACAAGGCTGATCAGGGCGACCGGGACCGCGCCGCCGATGTCTGTTGTCCCGGTCAGGCTGGCGGAGGCGGCGAGGAGGCCGACCAGCGGGATGCTGAGGACCACGACCAGCTGGGCGTAGCGCAGGGCGCGGGCCCGGGCCGGATCGTCGGTCCGCCGCGAGGCGACGCTCATGCCGCCGCCAAGCAGGAGGGTGAGCAGGGCGAGACCGGCGAGAAGACCGCCGAGCTCTTCGCGCGTGCCCCAGTCGTCGGCCTGGCCAGCGGCGTTGTAGTGCATGGGCAGCAGTTCGGCGGGGCCGGCGAAGATAGTCCAGACGCCGAGGCCGCCGACCATGAGGCTGAGGCCGACGGTGGCGGCGTCGAGGGCCGGGTGGGAATTGCGGGGGGCGGTCATGTGTCGTCTCCGGGGTCTTTGCGGCCGGCGCCGGTCATCTGAAGGAGGAAGGCAAGGGCCTCCTCGACGGCCGAGATCTCCAGCCGGTAGCGGATCGAGGCCCCGTCGCGCTCGGGCGAAACCAGGCCGGCCTCCTTGAGGGCGTTGAGGTGGCCGGTGATGGTCGGCCAGCTCATGTCGAAGGCGGCGGCGATGTCGCCGGACGCCATCGGCCCCTTGCGCAGCATCTCAATGATGCGGCGCCGTACCGGGTGGGAGAGGGCCTTGAACAGGGCGTTCATAGGAAGGAAGCTAATTAGGAAAAAGGCTAATAGCAAGCGGATTCGAATTCGGGCGGTCGGCGCTCACCGGGCGTCATCGGAAAATTTGGTGGGGCGGAGTCGGCAGGGTCGGCAGGGTCGGCGCGAAAATTCGGTGTGGCGGAGTCGGCAGAGTCGGCAACGCCGGAGCGCGGGATGCGCCCACGTCCTGGAGCGGGCCGGGCGGGGTTCGATTGTCAAAGACCGGGCGGGGCGGGGCCTCGCCGAAACGGTCCGATTATAGAGGCGGCTCGCCCTCCGGCGGGTTCATGACGCTGGCGCCGGTGCGATGTGGAGGGAAAACAGCGGGTTGGCGGGATTCGGTGCGTGGGTTGGCGGCGGATTTGCAGCGCAGCAATTCCACTTCCGTCATCCTCCGGCGCTCCGCAGGAGCGACCGGGGGACCCAGCGGCGCCGAAGGCGATCTGTTCAGGCAGGCTGGTTCAGCAGCGACGCTCCCGACAGCTTCGCGCTCGCGCGCGCCGCTGGGTCCCCCGGTCTGCGCGGCTGCGCCGCTTGCCGGAGGATGACGAAAGGAGGGAGCGCGTCACCCTCAGATCGAGAAGCTGACCCCGCAGCCGCAACTGGAGGCCGCGTTCGGGTTGCGCACGACGAACTGGGCGCCGGCGAGGTCGTCGACGAAGGCGATTTCGGAGTTCTTGAGGAAGGGAAGGGAGACGGGGTCGACGAGGGCGGCCTGACCGGCGGTTTCGATGCGCAGGTCGTCGGGTTCGGCGGTCTCGACCAGTTCGAAGCGGTACTGGAAGCCGGAGCAGCCGCCGCCGTCGACGGCGACGCGGAGCATGACCGGATGGCCCTCGGCCTCGGCCAGCTTCGCGAGGCGGGCGGCGGCGCTGTCGGACAGGGTCAGGCCATGGCCGCCGGCGTGGGGCGAAATCTCGAAGGTCGGGGCGGATTGGACGGTGCTCACGGGGCTCTATATGAGGCGCGGACGGGCGATCGCAAAGGCCCCGCCGGAGAATGAGCCGCCGTGTCGATCCCTGAGCGCGCAGCATACGCCGAATACCCCGAACACAGCCGCGGCCGGCTGACGCCCGAGCCGATCAGCCGGACGCCGAGCCGCTTCTCGACATGGAAGCTCAAATCGAGCAGGTCGATCGTGTGGCCGACCCAAAACGATTCGTCTCGCGCGCGGGCTTCGCGGGCGATTTGCAGCAGGCAGCCGGCGTTGCCGGTGATGACGGCGCGGGCGCCGGTCGAGAGAATGTTGTCGAGTTTCCGCTGGCTGAGCCGGGCGGCCAAAAATAGCCTGGTAAGCGGACTGCACGTCTCCTTTCGTATCGGCCGACTGGCCCAGTAAGCGTTGAGAAATCAATCGTGATTGCTCGTGGATAAAGGATGAATTCATCAGGTAGAGGGCCTGGGTAGGCACGGTGGTGAGGTCTCGCTTGCCGGTGACGAGCGACGGTTCGGGGAAATCGAAGAAGACAGGCCCTCGACCGTGGCTTTGTGCTCTCCGATCACGCAGACTGGAAAGGACTGAATGCGGCGGTAGAGGCTACAGGCTGCGAGCGCGTCATCGTGACGCAGCTCCACCGGTCGCCCGGCGTGGACTTCTCGGTGGACGCGTCGTCGCCCGCAATGCCGGAAGTGAGGCCGTTCGTCGCCGGTCGCCAGGCTCCCGTCGCGTTCGACTGGAGGGTGTACGTCGGGATCGAAAAGACGAAGGCGGAGAAGCTGTCGGTGAGAATCGTGCCGTCGACGTCGGCCCGGATGGAGATGTCGACGTCGCCTTCGACTTGGGGACTCCAGGTCGCCGTGAACGTGCCGTCCCCGGCGATTTCGTCCG
>JBGTSL010000195.1:0-4321 GCA_041940325.1 Brevundimonas sp. | reverse complement strand
GTTCTTCTCGAAGAAGAAATGCCCGACCCAGGCGAAGCCGTAGCCGACCACCGGCATGGCCAGCAGCCACCACGGGTTCAGGGTCACGACCGCCACCGCCAGCACCACCAGCACCAGCGCCGACCCGACCACATGGATGCGCCGGCACGTCCGGTTCGAATGCTCGTGGATATAGTGCGGATAGAAGGCCGAAAAGCTCCGGTACCGTTCGCCCGCCGGCTCGCCTGCGCTCATCTCAGCTCTCCTCCACCGGCTCCGGCCCCAGCAACCGCCTTAGCATAGGCCAGATCCGCGCCATCGCCGACAGGAAGCCGACCAGGGTCGACACCCACTGGAAGGCGCTCCACACCCAGCCGAACAGGTCTCCGCCCCCGATCCACTGGCTGATCGGGAACAGCACCCGCGCCACCCCGATCTGGAACGCCGCATAGGCTTCGGAATATTCGATCGAGCGGTCGGCGAAAAAGGCGATGGCCACCGCCGCCGCTGCCGGCGCCCACAGCAGCGGCAGCGCCAGCGGCCCCGCCAGAACCAGCACCACAAGCTTGGTCCCCACCGTCTCGCGCCCCGCGAGGCTGCTCACCACCCCCGCCCCCAGCGCCAGCGCGACCAGCAGCAGCCCCGCCGGCAGCACCAGGTCGACCACGCTCATCAGGTCCGCGAAGAACAGTCCGAGGAGGATCGCGGTCCCCGCCAGCAGGAACCCCGCCACCCACACGGCCGCATACTGCCCCAGACGACGTTTCAGATGGGCGAGGCTGACCATGGCGACCGTCCCGTTCGCTCGATCCAGAGCGCCAGCCAACCATGTCCGGCCCGTCCTGTCGATTGGCCGAACGCCGCTTTCCGGCGTCTGTTCACCCTTTTCGTCAGCCTCCCGTTCAGCCCGCCGCGTCATCCTCCCCTGCGTCCACCCGGGAGTCGCCCCATGCAGGCAATCGCCATCGCCGCCGCCGGCGTCGCCTCGGCCACGGCCCGTTTCGAGGCCAGCGCCCGCCGCACCGCCGCCGATCCCCTCGCCGACCTCGCCGGCGAAACCGTCGAACGGATCGGCGCCGAAATCGCCCTCAAGGCCAACGCCTCTGTCCTGCGCACCGCCGACGCGATGACCGGCGCCCTGCTGGACATTCTGGCCTGACCGCTGTTCCCTGACCGGGCCGGGCTCAAGCAGCGAGGGACCGCGTCCCGAGCGATAGCCCACTCACAAGGCCCTCAGGCAGCGAGCCTCCGCGAGGCGAGCGGCAGGGCCCTCCGAAGGAGAAACCAGGATGTCCTGGATCACCGGCTTCCTCATCCCCGTCAAAACCGCCGACAAGGACCGCTATCTCGAGTCCGCCCGCAAATCCTGGCCGCTGTTCCAGAAATACGGCTGCCTCGAACAGGTCGAGACCTGGGGCGAGGACATCCCCGAGGGCGAAACCACCAGCTTCCCCCGCGCCGTCAAGCTCGAGCCCGGCGAGGCGGTGGTCTTCTCCTGGCTGCGCTGGCCCGACCGCGCCACGGCCGACAAATGCTTCGCCGAAATGATGGACGACCCCGACTTCGACGGCATGGACATGCCCTTCGACGGCAAGCGCATGATGTGGGCCGGCTTCGACCCCATCTTCGAGGGGCGATAAGAAGCCGCCCTTCTCCCCTCCGGGGGAGAAGGTGCCCCGGAGGGGCGGATGAGGGGGATGCCGGCTCCGGCCCGTCAACCGGGCGATCCGCCTGCCCCCGTCTCCGGGAGAAGGACCGTTCGGCCTCACCCGTCCCCAGCTACCGCCGCCCGATTAACCCTCTTTCGCGGGGAACGCCTGTCCGCCGCCGTGCGATACCACCCCCATGACCGCTGCCCTGTCCGACGAAGACCGCGCCCTCGACGCCCTGTGGCGCGAGAAATACGGCGTCCCCCTGCCCATCCTCGGCGCCGGCGACATCGTCCGCGCCATCCTCGCCCTCCCCCCGACCACCCCGCCGGCCGAAGCCGCCTGAGGCGGGGTGACAGGGCGGAGGACGCCCCGTCTCCTCCCCGTCGTCCAGCGATGGGGAGGGGGACCGCGAAGCGGTGGAGGGGTGCTGTCGGGGGGCGCGCGACGGGGGACCGCGAACGCGCCCCCCTCACCTACAGAACCGCGTCTCCGTCGCCTCCAGATGCAGGTGGTCGTGGTGCACCGCATTGTAGTCCGGGCTCAGCACGGTGCCGAAAATCCGGCAGGCGTCGTCGCGGATGCGGCGCAGGAAGCGCGCCTCCGGCCCGTCGCCGCGCCAGTCCGCCATCAGGGTGATGCGCCGCCCGTCGCGCAGTCGCACCCCCGACACGTCCAGCGCCGCCGCCTGGGCATGGGCGCTGATGCGGGGGCTGCCGGCCCCGTTGTTCACATTGCGGCAGGCGTAGGCGCCCATGTGGTCGATCTGGACCACGTCGGAGCCGAGGATCTCGCGCGCCGCCGGCTCCAGCGACTGGCGCCGCCACACGCTGACGGCCAGGGCGAGGCGGCAGGTCATCCTGACGTCGCCGGGGTTCATCCGCGCCACCGTGCCCATGTCGGCCCCCAGCAGCCCCGCCTGCACCTGGCCGCAGCTGACGCTGTCGACCCGGTCCGGCATCGGGCTGAAGCGCACGCGCGCCGCGGTCAGCTCGGCGACGCAGCGGTTCAGGTCGCGGCTCTCGCTCAGGACGGCCGACCCCGTCGCCCCGTCGATCGCCCGGTCGATCAGCCCCCCGACCAGCGGCGCCTCCGGTCGTCCGGGCGCCGAGGGCGCGGGCCCGTAGGGCGGCGCCCCGGGCAGCATCGGGCTGCATCCGGCGAGGATCGACATCAGTCCGGCCGACAGGGCGGGCCGGAGAAGGCGGCGGGGCGAGCTCATCCGCCCGACGCTAGCTGATTCCCGCCCCGTTCCGGGCTTCACGACATGGCGAGCCGGTCAGGCGGACGCCGTCCGGCCGCGGCGCCCCCTCACTCCCCCACCCCCAACTCCCCCGGCTCCCTCTCCTTCAGCCGCCCCTCCGCGTCCCAGTAGCGGTCGGCCCAGCCCTCGGCCTCGGCCTGGCGGCGGTCGGCCTCGGCGGCTTCGGGGCCGAACATGGCCGCGCGCCAGTGCAGCGCATAGCCGCCCCAGCGCAGGCCCGGCCGCACCCCCTCGGCCAGCATGGCCCGGGCCAGTTCCAGGGCGCTGTCCTCGACGATGCGGCCGATCCTGATGCGCACCGCCTCAGTGTCCGTCTCACAGGTGTCCATCCAGTCGAACTCGGCCTGTTCCGCGCCCAGCCGCGACAGGGCCTCGGCGGCCTTGAGCTGGGCCAGGGCCTCGCCGGCCCGCCCCTCGGCCAGCAGGGCGTCGGCCCGGGCCAAGGCGCGGCGGCGCACCGCCGGCGCGTCGGGCGGGGCCGCGGGGGCGGCCGCACCGGCCCCGGCGACGGCCGGGTCCGGCGGCAGGGCGCGGTCGAGGGCCGCGGCCGTGGCCGAGCGCGTCCAGCCTTCCCGCGACGCCTTCTTTCTCAGATTGTGCAGGCCGACGTCGAAGCGCCGCGCCAGCGACGGCCCCGACTCCCCGGCCACATAGGCCTCGCGCACCCGCCGCCACACCTCCGGCCCGCGATATTTCCTGAGGCGAAAATGCTCCATGGCGGGAGCGGAGCACGCGCCTGCGTCAAAAGCGGACGCAGCGGTATCGCAAGTCGTGCAATTCTCCGCCGGGCGTAGCCGAAGTCCTGCGCCGGCGGTGGTCGAATTCCCTGTCGGCGGGCTTAGGGCTTAGGGCTTAGGGCTTAGGGCTTAGGGCTTAGGGCTTAGCTTGGTGAGCAGGGACCTGAGCATCCTTCCCAGTTCATCCGCATCGGCGAGGATCGGATCGGTGGAACCGGCTTTCGCCACGCCCACGCGCTCGGCGAGGATCAGGTGGGTTTCCAGCTCCTTCAGAGAGCCTTGGGCGATGCGGACGAAGCTGGCGTAGGAAGGTCGCGTGCCCCGTCCGTAGCCCTCGGCGATATTCGCGGCGACCGACACGGCGGCCCGCCGCGCCTGTGACGTCAGGCCGAATTGTTCATCCCTCGGGAAGCCGCGACTGAGCAGATAGGTCTGTTCCGCAATCGCCATGGCGCGCTGCCACACCAGCAGGTCGCGGTACCCCTCGATCCGGACGCCCACAACCGCCTCCCGCGCTTCGGTATCCCGGAGCCAGACCTAAGCCCGAACTCCCGGAACCTGCAATCCAGCGCGGAGGCTTGACCCTAAGCCCTAAGCCCTAAGCCCTAAGCCCTAAGCCCTAAGACCTAAGACCCAAGCCCTGCCCCTAGCTGTCCAGGAAGCTCCGCAGCTTCCGGCTCCGGCTCGGATGC
>JBGTSL010000194.1:0-4408 GCA_041940325.1 Brevundimonas sp. | reverse complement strand
CTACCGGCTGCGCGACGCCCTGCGCGCCCACGACGATGGCCCTACCGCGTATGACTATGTGCTGATCGACTGTCCGCCGTCGCTGAACCTGCTGACGCTCAACGCCATGGCCGCCGCCGACGCGGTTCTGGTGCCGTTGCAGTGCGAATTCTTCGCCCTCGAAGGCCTCACCCAGCTGATGAAGACCATCGACATGGTCCGTCAGAGCCTCAACCCGACCCTCGAGATCCAGGGGCTGGTGCTGACCATGTACGATCGCCGCAACGCCCTGTCCGGCCAGGTCGCCGCCGACGTGCGGGCCCATTTCGGCGACAAGGTCTATGAGGCGGTGATCCCGCGCAACGTGCGGGTCTCGGAGGCGCCGTCGTTCGGCAAACCCGCCCTGATCTACGACCTGAAATGCGCCGGCAGCCAGGCCTATCTCCGCCTCGCCCGCGAGGTGGTGGCGCGCGAGAAGACCCGGCGGTTGCAGGCCGCCTGACGACCTTTAGCAGAATGGAATCAGTCAGTTGAGCGAACGTCAGCGCGGCCTGGGCCGGGGATTGTCGGCCCTTCTGGGGGAGCAGGCGAGCGAAGCCGTGCCGGTCGACGGCTCGGCCGCGCCGTCGGGCGTTCAGATGGTCCCGATCGAGGCCCTGAAGCCCAATCCTGACCAGCCGCGCAAGATCTTCGATCAGGGGGAGCTGACCGAACTGGCGGAATCGATCCGCGACAAGGGCGTGCTGCAGCCGATCCTCGTCCGTCCCCAGCCGAACCAGGACGGCGTCTGGCAGATCATCGCCGGCGAGCGCCGCTGGCGCGCCTCCCAGCTGGCGCGCCTCAGCCAGGTGCCGGTCATCGTCCGCGAGATGGACGACATCGCCGTGTTCGAGGTGGCGATCATCGAAAACGTCCAGCGGGCCGACCTCAATCCGCTGGAAGAGGCCGACGCCTACCGCCTGTTGATGGAGCGGTTCGGGCGCACCCAGGACGCGGTCGCCGGCGTGGTCGGCAAGAGCCGCAGCCATGTGGCCAACACCCTGCGCCTGCTGCAGCTGCCGGAAGAGGTGCTGTGGTATGTCCGGCATGGCAAGCTGAGCGCCGGGCACGCCCGCGCCCTGATCACGGCGCCCAACCCCGCGGCGCTCGCCGAACAGATCGTCAACGAGGGCCTCAACGTCCGTCAGGCCGAGGCGCTGGCGCGGCGTGCGGCGGAGGGGCCCAGGCCGGCCAAGGCCAGGGGCCGGTCCGGGCAGCCGGCGGGCGAAGGCGGCGCCGACATCGCGGCCCTCGAGCAGGACCTGACCGACGCCCTCGGCCTGCAGGTCCAGCTGTCGGATCGTGGCGGCAAGGGCGAACTGACCCTGCGCTATGGCACCCTGGAGCAGCTCGACGACCTGTGCCGCCGGCTGATGCGCGGCTGACCGAAGCGTGGCAGGGTGAGCGCATGATCGACAAGCCCTCCAATCCGACCGCCGAAGCGATGAAGAAGGCGCTGGCCGCGAAGAAAGCGGGCGGCGGCGCGCCATCCAGCGGCGGTTTCAAGCCCGGCCAGCACGCCGAGAAGGTCATCGCCCGCCAGAACGCAGCGGCCAACAAGCCAGCGTTCCGCAGGGCCTCGAAGCGGGGCTAGGCGCCTACAGACCCAGCCGCCGCGCCCGGGCCGAGATCTCCAGCAACAGGCGTTCGGCGATCAGCTGGTCGGGCGAGCCGGTGGTCTTGGTGGCGATGTCGGCGGCGTTGACGCTGTCCAGCACCTTGTCGAGGTCTTCCAGCCGCCAGCTGCGCGCCTGACGCAGCATTTCGGCCTCCTGTTTCCAGAACACCCCGGCGGCCCTGGCCGCCTCCTTGGCCCCCGCGCCGTTGGCCTGCAGCACATTGATGCGGCGCAGCTTGCCGAGATGGATCGAGGCCTGCCTTACCGCCATCACGGGGGACTCGCCCTCCGCCAGGGCGCGGCGCAGGCCGGACTGGGCCGGGGCGGGACGGCCGCCGAAGGCCTGAAGCGCCGCATCCTGCAGCGAGGCGTCGGGTTCGACGCCGAGGTGCAGCTCAAGTTCGGCGACGTCGATGGTCCGGCCCGAGCCGGGGCCGATGTAGAGGGCCAGCCGCTCGATCTCCTGACGCATCAGGCCGCGCTCCCGGGGCAGGCGGGCCACGAACCGGTCGAGGGCGTCCTGGGTCAGGCCGACCTTGTCGGCGGCGAGCGCCTCGCGGGTCATCCGGGCCACGTCGCCGGTCTCGTCCTCGTAGCAGGCGATGCCCACCGCGGCGGTCGACGCCTCGGCCGCCTTGCGCAGGGCGGAGTCGCGTCCCAGGGCCCCGGCCTCGATCACCAGCATGGCGTCCGGATTGAAGGCGCCGTCGGCGTGGGCCTTGAGCGCCGCGGCCAGTTGCTTGTCGATCGAGGCCTTTTCCGAGCCGAGCCGCACCCGGACCAGCCGCCTTCCGCCGATCATCGACAGGGCCGTCAGGGCCTCGTCCAGCCGCGTCTCGTCCCCGTCGATGTCGCTGTCGGTCAGGACGGTGACGTTGAACGGGTCGTTGAGGTCAGGGGTGATCGCCTTGCACAGGAGCGTCGCGCGTTCGGCGACGCCCGAGCGGTCCTTGCCATGGATGACGGCGGCGCGCACCGCCGGGTCCGGCGTCTTCAGGAAGCGATCGACCTCGGGCCGCTTGGCGAGGATCATGGCCGACCGGTCACGGCTGGTCCGGCAGGGACCGCATCAGCGCCAGCCGGATCTGGCGCGCCAACTCGGCGGCGGCGCGCTCCTCGCCGTCCTGCTGGGCGGCGATGGCGGCGTAGGGCTGGTCGGCGGCGGCGTAGGTCGTGGTCACCGTCTCCACGCCGGACAGGGGCAGGCCGCCGCCGACCGGGATCAGGGTCCAGTTGCCGCGCACGGTAAGCTCGTAGCGGGTGGCGGTGTCGTCGATGCGCCGGCCCAGCGGACGACGCGTCTGCTCCGCTGTCGTTTCGAGCCGCCAAAGGGGCGCCTGGGACGCGTCGCGGCCGAGCGCATCCTCAAGCTGTTCGCGAATCCGGTAACCCAGCCGGTCGTCCTGCGTCGTCACGGCGATCCGCGTCAGGCTGGACCCCACCCCGGCGTCGCCATACAGGGGCGTGAAGCCGCAGCCCCCCAGCGTCAGTCCCGCCAGTGCGACAAACGCGGCGACAACGGCGGCCGCGGGGGCCCGCATCAGCCGACCACCAGATTGACTATGCGGTCCCTGACCACCACGATCTTCCTCACCGTCTGACCCTCCAGCCGCGCCTGCACGTCCGCGTCGGCCATGACGATGGCCTCGACCTCGGCCGGTTCGAGCCCGCGGGCGACGCGGATTTCGCCGCGACGCTTGCCGTTGACCTGGATCGGCAGGGTGACCTCGTCGTCGGCGGCCAGCGCCGGGTCGTATTCCGGCCACGGCGCATCGAGGATCATCCCCGCTTCGCCGAGCCGCGTCCAGCCTTCCTCGGCGAGGTGCGGGGTGAACGGCGCCACGAGACGCAGCAGGGCCGACAGCGCCTGCCGTTTCGCCTCGCCGCCCGCCGTGGCGTGATCGCGCACGGTGGCCACGAAGGCGTAGAGCTTGGCGATGGCTGAGTTGAAGCGGAAGCCGGAGATGCCTTCGGACACCGACTTGATCGCCTTGTGCGTCTCGCGGACCAGGGAGGCGTTGGCCTGTTCGTCGCCGGCGAAGGCGGGATCGAGACCGTCCACCTCGGCCCAGACGCGCTGGACGAAGCGGCTGGCGCCCTCGACGCCGCCGGGAGTCCATTGCACGTCGCGCTCGGGCGGACTGTCGGAGAGGACGAACAGCCGCCCGGCGTCAACGCCGTCTTCAAGCGCATTTGTCGCCGCGCTTTCCGTTGGCAGCCGCTATCGGCCCCGACGGACGGATCGTCCGCGTCCCAAGCCCACCTATCATGTGGCCTATATCGCCCGCGCCGTCACACCTGGCAGCTATGTGGTGCCCGCCGCGGTAACGGAAGACATGTATCGCCCAAATGTCATTGCACGGACGGCATCCGCTCAGATGACCGTCAGAGCCGCGGGACAGTAAATCCGTATGGTGGGGCGGCGGACCATATGGGGGGCTGGCGCAGCGGTGCTGATTTGTACAGCATTGCTGGCCGCCGACCTGCTTTTCCCGCCACCGCTTGAGCGTTTTCTCGATCAATCGGTAGAGGTGCGTGCCGGGGACGGTTCCGTGTTGCGCACCTTCTTGAGCAATGATGACAAATGGCGATTGCACGCAACCCCCGCGGATGTGGATCCGGCCTATTTAAGTGCATTACGTGCATTTGAGGACAAACGGTTCGATCACCATGTGGGCATCGATCCGATCGCGGTCGGCGAGATCCGCGTGCGCGGCGACGTGTCCGACGATGCCGTGCACCTGATCGTCGAGGACGACGGCCCCGGCGTGC
>JBGTSL010000193.1:0-4408 GCA_041940325.1 Brevundimonas sp. | reverse complement strand
GACATCCGGCAGGCCGCCCTGCACACTTCCAGGCACTTTCTCGAATGGGCTGACGATTCCGCCAACCGCCTGAAGAAGCTGAGGGCTGATCTGGGGGCATCCAGGGGACACTGAAGGCATCCAAGCGCTTGCTGATCGGCTTGCAGATCGGCATCCAGGCGGTCGACCTGCTCCGGGCCGAGGGCGCGCGGCTGCATTCGCGCAAGCTCAGGGCCTTCGACGAGCCTCCCTTCCGGTAGAATTTCCGGTTGAAGCGGCCCGCTACATTCGGGGCGTTACAAGCGCGACAATCGGCCCGCGACATCATCGACAGAAACGACGACACCCGCGACATCCGCGACAGGGCGGCTGGCGCTATCGCTTCAGCCGCTTCGCATTGGCCACGGCGGCGGCGTGAATCGGGGCCAGCGTTTCGGCCTGGAGCTTCATCATCGTGGTCCCGAAGGCCCAGCCGTCGCTGACCGCCCGACCCATGGCGGCCGTGACCCAGTTGCCTTGCGCCAGCGCGGCCTCGGCCGGGGTGCGGGCGGTCAGGACGGCGTTCAGCGCGCCCTGCGCGGCGGCGGTTTCGCGCGCGGCGACGGCGGCCGAGGTGGCGGCGAGACTCATCGCACCGTTCAGACCGGCGCTGGCCGAGGCGGTCAGAGCCACGACCTTTTCGGAGCCCATCAGGCTCATCTCGCGCAGGTCGGCCTTGAGCGGGTCGCGCACAGCTTCCGCGACGATTTCCAGCCGGCGGGCGATGACGTCGCCGGAGGCCTGGAGCAGTTCCTGGCCGGCGCGCGCGGCGCGGTGGGCTTGATCGATCATGCCGGAACCGTGCGCCGCGCCGCCGCCTACGGCAAGACCTCGGCGCTGAACGCGGCGACGTCCTTGAGCAGGGCGGGAACGGCGGCGTCGATGATCGACTGCCCCTTCTCGGGGCTGGCCTGCAGCGGGTCGGAGCCGATGCGGCCGTCGGGGAAGCGGGCGCGGTAGTCCAGAGCGTCGCGGATCGGCCCGACCGGGGCGATCTTCGGCTCCAGCTCGGCGGTCTTGACCAGATGCGGATAGGCCGCCTGGGTGACGGCGATCTCGGACGGCGTGGCGTGCATGCCGTGGCCTGTCGGGAACATCCTGGTGCAGAATCCGTGCACGCCCGGCAGGTCCCACCAGTTGGTGAGCTTGAGCGCGAACGGCGGCTGCTCCTCGACGAAGCTCCACTCGGCGTAGATCTCGGCGAAGGTCGCCTCGATGGTGGCGACGTTGCCGCCATGGCCATTGAGGAAATAGATCCGCTCGAAGCCATGCCGGCTCAGCGACGAGACCCAGTCGGTGATCGCGGCCATGAAGGTCGAGGGGCGCAGGCTGATGGTGCCCGCGAAGGCCAGGTGATGCTGCGCCATGCCGATGTTGAAGGTCGGCGCCACGACCAGCGAGTCGTCCTGCTTCTCCGCCGCATGGGCGATGATTTCGGGACACAGCCAGTCGGTGCCCAAAAGGCCGGTCGGTCCATGCTGCTCGTTCGAACCGATCGGCACCACCACCGTCTTCGTTGTCTTCAGCCGCGCGTCGATCTCGGGCCAGGACGACAGGTGAATCAGCATGGGGAACTCCGGAACAGATGACCGGGGTTGCCTAGACCCGCACGTGGCCCGCGCCAAGCCTTGCGCCGCCGCGGTCGCTCCCCGACGCCGGATTGCGCCAGATCAAGGCCGCCAATGTGCGTCCGCGCCATGCTTGGCCGTTGTCATCCCGGGAGTTCCCCATGTCGGTTACTTTCGCCCCCCGGCCCCAAGCCTTCTCCCGGCTCTCCATCGCCCTGCACTGGCTGATGCTGGCCCTCCTTGCGGCCGTCTACGCCTGCATCGAGCTGCGAGAATTCTATCCGCGCGGCAGCGAGATCCGCGAGGCGCTCAAGACCTGGCATTTCATGCTGGGCCTGTCGGTCTTCGTCCTCGTCTGGGTCCGCATTGCGGCGCGCGCCCTGTCGCCGCGCCGCCTTGCTCCGCGGAGCTGGGCCGGGGCGCTGGCGACCGCGGTCCATCTCGCCCTTTACGGCCTGATGGTGGCCATGCCGCTGATGGGATGGGTGGTGCTCAGCGCCGAAGGCGACGCCGTCCCCTTCTTCGGACTGACCCTTCCGCCGCTCGCGGCGCCCAACGAAGGGCTGGCCGAGCGGGTCGAGGAATTGCACGAGACCCTCGGCGTCGCCGGCTACTGGCTGATCGGCCTGCACGCCGCCGCCTCGCTGTTCCATCACTATGTCCTTCGGGACGGGACGCTCCGGCGTATGCTGCCGGGCCTGCCCTGACCGTTCCGGAGCGTCCGCGATGAGCCGTCTGCACACCCACCCTGAACGCCACCGGGTATCCCGCATCGGCTGGCTCAGGGCCGCCGTGCTGGGCGCCAACGACGGGCTGGTGTCGACCGCCAGCCTGATCGTCGGCGTCGCGGCCGCCGAAGCCGGTCGCGGCGGCATCCTTGTCGCCGGGGCCTCCGGCCTGGTCGCGGGCGCCATGTCGATGGCGGCCGGCGAATATGTCTCCGTCAGTTCCCAGTCGGATACGGAGAAGGCGGACATCGCCCGCGAGACGGCGGAACTGGCCGGGGACCATGACGCCGAGGTCGACGAACTGGCCGGCATCTACGCGGCGCGCGGCCTTGAGCCAGATCTGGCGAGACAGGTGGCCCTGCAACTGATGGAGAAGGACGCGCTGGGCGCCCATGCCCGGGACGAGCTGGGGATCTCCGAAATCTCCACGGCGAGGCCGGCCCAGGCGGCCCTGACATCGGCGCTGACCTTCGCCCTCGGCGCCTTTCCGCCGCTGCTGCTGGTGCTGTGGGCCCCCCTGTCCGGCCTGATCCTTTGGGTAAGCGCCACGGCGCTGGCCGGCCTGATGGGCCTCGGTGCGCTGGGGGCGATCGCCGGCGGGGCCAATGTCGGGCGGTCGGTGATCCGGGTGGCCTTCTGGGGCGTCATCGCCATGGCCGCGACCGCCGGCATCGGCCGGATGTTTGGCACGGTGGTCTAGGGCGATGCAGCCCGGCCTGCGGCTTGATACCGTCACAGTTCCGCGGTTCCCTCCGCGACCGGAGACCTGACATGACCCCCACGCCGGCCCCTGTCCTCGACCTCGGCGCTATCCAGAAGCTGCGCAAGCTGGCGGTCGGGCTGGCGCTGATCGGCCTCGTCGGCCTGTCGGTGGTGAGCCAGTCGATCGGCGGTGTCGACGGCCCGTGGCACGAGTCGGTCGAGGCCGTGGGCCTCGCCGCCATCGTCCTGTCGATCGTCGGCCGGGCGTGGTGCACCCTCTACATCGGCGGTCGCAAGAAGGCCGAGATCGTCGACCGCGGGCCCTATTCGATCAGCCGCAATCCGCTCTACGTCTTCAGCTTCCTCGGCGCCTTCGGCATCGGCGCCCAGAGCGGCAGCCTGGTCATCGGCGCCGCCTTCGTCGGCGCGGCGCTGTTGGTCTTCCACTTCACGGTGCGGCGCGAGGAAGCCTTCCTGTTGCGCGAGTTCGGAGGCGCCTACGCCGCCTATCGCTCCCGTACGCCGCGTTTCTGGCCCCGCTTCAGCCTGTGGCGGGACGCCGACGAACTGACCATCCGGCCCTCGCTGTTCCTGCTCACCCTCCGCGACGGCCTCGTCTTCCTGCTGGCCATTCCGTTGTTCGAGCTGATCGACGCCGGCCAGGCCCTGCATGTGCTGGGCGTGGCGCTCCACCTGCCCTGACAGGAGCGGAACCCTTGGCCTGCGCTGATGCGCCGCCTATCGAAGCAGGCTGATGGCCAGAACACCCGCCTCCCGGATACCGGCGACCTCCAAACGCCCCGCCGTGCTCACCGGCCCCATGGTCCCGGTGCTGCGCTGGCCGCCGGACGAGGACCGGGTGGAGGCGATCTTCGAGCGGCTGGCCCGGGTGATGCCCGACCCGAAGACCGAGTTGAACTTCTCCAGTCCGTTCACCTTGGTCGTCGCCGTCGCCTTGTCGGCCCAGGCGACCGACGTCTCTGTCAACAAGGCTACCGACAGGCTTTTCGCCGTCGCCGACACGCCGGAGAAGATGCTCGCCCTGGGCGAGGAGGGGTTGGTGCCCTTCATCTCGTCGATCGGCCTCTACCGCGGCAAGGCGAAGAATGTCATCGCCCTCAGCCGCATCGTGCTGGAGCAGCACGGCGGCGAGGTCCCCCTGTCCCGCGAGGCCCTGCAGGCCCTGCCCGGGGTCGGGCGCAAGACCGCCAGCGTGGTGCTCAACGAGCTCGGGATCGAGCCGGCCATCGCCGTCGACACCCATGTGTTCCGTGTCTCGCACCGGCTGGGTCTGGCCAACGCCGCCACGCCCGACAAGGTCGAGGCCCAGCTGCACCGGGTCGTGCCCGAGGACTGGCTGCCCAAGGCGCACCACTGGCTGATCCTGCACGG
>JBGTSL010000192.1:0-4474 GCA_041940325.1 Brevundimonas sp. | reverse complement strand
AACGGCCGCGAGTTGCCGCACGACAAGGCAAAGCTGTTCATCTCCTCCGCCGACTGGATGCCGCGCAATCTCGACCGCCGGGTCGAGTTGATGACACCGGTGCTAAACGCCACCGTCCACGACCAGGTGCTGGATCAGATCATGGTGGCCAATCTAAAGGATGACGCGCAGAGCTGGGTGCTGGACGCCGACGGCGATTACATCCGGGTGGCGGCCGCCGATCCGGAGCGGCCGTTTTCCGCCCACAAGTATTTCATGACCAATCCGAGCCTGTCCGGGCGCGGCCGCAAGGTGAAGACCCTGCCCGGCCAGCTGAGCTACGAACCGTCGCGGAAGAAGCGTTGATGCCGGAGTGCGGTGTTCCGGGGTTCGCCGCCACGCGCGAGTTCGCGGCGATCGACATCGGCTCGAACTCGGTCCGTCTGGTCCTGTATCGCCTGGAAGGCCGGGCCATCTGGACGGTATTCAACGAGAAGGTGCTGGCTGGCCTCGGCCGGGACATGGCCACGACCGGTCGGCTGTCAGAGGACGGCGCCGCGCTGGCCCTGACCGCCCTCAAACGTTTCGCGGCGGTCATCGACGGGGTCAAGCCGGCGCAGACCTTTGTCGCCGCGACGGCGGCCGTGCGCGAGGCCAGCGACGGCGAGGCCTTCTGCGAACGGGTGGCGGCGGAGACCGGGCTGATCATCCGCGTCCTGTCGGGCGAGGAGGAGGCGCGCTACGCAGCCTTCGGCGTAATCGCCGGCATGCCTCTGGCGAACGGAGTCGCAGCCGATCTGGGCGGATCCAGTCTCGAACTGGTCGGCATTGACAAGGGACGCGTCGGGCGCGGCGTCACCCTGCCGCTCGGGCCCTTCTCGCTGGCGAACGACGGTGCGTTCGATCCGGGCAGGCTGCGCGACACCATCGCCGACCGGCTCAAACCCGCCGGGGACTACCGGACCGACACGCTCTACGCCGTTGGCGGAGCATGGCGGACGCTGGCCCAGGTGCATATGGGCCACGCCCGCTATCCGCTGCACATCGTCCACCAGTACGTCATGGAGGCCGACGAGGCGCGCGACATCACCCGGCTGATCGCCCGCTCCTCCCGGACTTCTCTGGAGCGGTGGAAAGGGCTGTCCAGGAAGCGGGCCGAGACCCTGCCCCACGCCGCCCTGGTGCTCGAGGGACTGATCGACCGGCTCGGGTTGAAGCGGATCGTGCTGTCGGCATGGGGCGTCCGCGAAGGCCTGCTGTTCGAGGCCCTCGACGAAGAGACGGCGGCGGCCGACCCGCTGCTGGCCGGATGCACCGCCCTCGGCGCGCGTCAGGGCATCTCGTCCGGTCTGCCGGGCGCGATCTTCGGCTGGATTGAACCGATCGTGGACGCGCTGCCCCGGATGTTCGGGGCCGGTCGCGACCGGGTGCTCGCCGACGCGGCCTGCCGGCTGGCCGATCTCGGGGCCCGCCTGCACCCGGATCACCGCGTCGAGCTGGCGTTCGACCAGGTCCTTCGCGCGCCGATCCCGGGCCAGACCCATGCCGAGCGCGCCTTCCTGGCGACCGCCGTCAACGCCCGCTACGGCGGCGCGGCCTCCACGCCGGAGCCCGCCACCATGGCGCGTTTGCTCAGCGAGGAGCAGAGAACCGCGGGCCGGGCCCTGGGCCTCGCCATCCGACTGGCCTGCGACCTGTCGGGACGTTCGCCGCAGTTGCTGGTCAACGCCCATGTCGCGGTCGAGGACGGCGTGCTGGTCCTGTCCGCCTCGGACGGCTACGCCGACGTGCTGCTGGGCGAACAGACCCGCCGGCGCGGCAAGGCGCTGGCCGAGGCCCTCGGCCTGAAACTGGATATCCGGAACGGGACCTGAAACCCGTCAGTCCCCCATCCACCAGCGCAGGTGGACATCCCGCACGGTCTGACCGCCGACGGTCAGGGCGCCGCTCATCACCACGCCATCGCCGCCGAGGTTGCGCCTTGCCGTGGCCAGGGCGTCGGGGTCGAGGCGGCCGTCGAAGCTGACCCTGCCCAGTTCTGGCGACCGGCCCTCGAAGCTGACGGCGGTGTCCGTCACCTCATATCGGGTCGGCAGGACCCGGGCCGTGACGCTGTGCGCCTCGCCGAGCTCTGTCGCGACCATCGGGCTGGTCGCATCGTCGAACTGGAGCATCACAGGGCCGAAGGTCTGGCCCCGGGTCCCGCCTTCCCAGGCCTCGAACTCCGACGACTGGCCGACGAAAAGATGGTCAAGGCTCCACTGGCCGATGCGGACCGGATCGGCCGGCATGTAGTAGCCGGAGATGTCGGCCGTCGCAGCGTGGCTGAAGGCGGCCGAGGTCGCCGCTGGCGCATCGGCGGGCGCGGTCGTTCGTTCGCAAGAGGCCAGGGCGACCGTGGCCAGCAGCGCCGCGCCGATGAGAACTCTGGTGTGCATTGAACCCTCCGGACGCAGCCCACCACGCGGGGCGCTGGCTGTCGAGCTGCTACCGGTTCAGGCCCCGGTCTAACGCCCGGAAGCTGGCGATCGACAGCTCGGTGGCGCTGATGAACACCGACGGGGTGATCGTCCCGAAGTCGTCCGACGGGCGGTGATAGTCGGGGTGGTAGTTCACGCCGAGATACAGGAAGGGCACCTGCGCC
Organism: Brevundimonas sp.; assembly: GCA_041940325.1. GTDB lineage: Bacteria > Pseudomonadota > Alphaproteobacteria > Caulobacterales > Caulobacteraceae > Brevundimonas. The sequence goes on along the minus strand of JBGTSL010000192.1, from coordinate 1,851 downwards.
CGGTGGAAGGCCGCGTGGTCGGACGAGTTGACCCAGTTGTCCTCGCCCGTGTCCTGAGGCGTGTCCTTGCCGAAGGCGAGGCTCACCGCCCCATTGGCCGGAATGGATTCGAGCAGCCGTCGGAAGGTGGGGTGCTGGTAGGTGCCGGTGACCCACAGCTTGCCGTCGGTCTCGGCGCGGGCGGTCATGTCGAAATTCAGGTTCATGGCGATGGACGCCAGCGGCACCGGCGGGGCCTCGACGAAATGTTTGGCGCCCAGCAGGCCCCGCTCCTCGCCATCCAGCGCAACGATTACGACAGAATGGTCCGGGGCCTGGCGCTTCAGATCGGCGGCGAGGGCCAGCATGGTGGCGACGCCCGAGGCGTTGTCGTCGGCGCCGTTGTAGATCTGACCTTCCGAGACGCCGACATGGTCGTAGTGGGCCGTCACGACGATGTATTTGTCGGTGACCCGCGTTCCCGGGATGACGCCCAGCACGTTGACGCCGTTGAAGGTCTTCGGCCCCTCGCGGGTGCGGCCCTGCATTTCCCAGGGTTGTTCGCGGCCCATGGGGGGGGCGGCGACGTTCAAGGCCTCAAGGCGGTCGATGATATAGGCCCGGGCCATGGCCCCGCCGGGCGCGCCGGTGTCGCGGCCCTGCATCTCGTCGGCGGCGAGGATGCGGACGTCCTCAAGCAGCTGGGCGTGCATGACCGGGGGCTGCGGCGCAACGGGCGCGACCGGCGGTTCTGCGGTCGAGCAGGCGGCGAGCAGCAGGGCGACGGCGAACGGCGAGAGGGCGGCGAGTCTGAGGTGACGCATGGAGGCTCCGTGGGATGCCGGACGCATAGCAGGCCGAGGCGACGGCGTCAGGTTAAGGTCGTGTCATGAGGCCGGAAACGGACCTCGCCCTCGCCGCGTTCGCTCCGGGTGCTAGAAGTCGGTCGAGAGAACCGGAGCGAACGCGATTCCCATGGCCGACACCGCCGTCGATCAGCTGACCGAGGAACAGGCCCGGGAGGAATTCACCCGCCTGACCGCCGAACTGGCGCACCATGACGCGCTCTATCACAGCCATGACGCGCCGGAGATCTCGGATGCCGACTACGACGCCCTGAAGCGCCGGGCGCTGGAGATCGAGAGCCGGTTCCCGGAACTGACCATGGAGGATTCGCCATCGCAGGTGGTCGGGGCGGCGATCTCGGCGCAGTTCGCCCCGGTGCGCCACGGCGTGCCGATGCTGTCGCTGGACAACGCCTTCGACGCGGGAGAGGTCGCCGATTTCGAGGCGCGTATCCGGCGGTTCCTGAAACTGCCTGCCGACGAGCACGTGGCCTTCGTCGCCGAGCCCAAGATCGACGGCCTCTCGGCCAGCCTGCGCTACGAGGACGGCGTGCTGGTGCGTGGCGCGACGCGCGGCGACGGGCGCACCGGCGAAGACGTCACCGCCAATCTGCGCACGCTGGACGACGTTCCCGGGCGGCTCTCCGGCAAGGGCTGGCCGGAGGTGATCGAGGTGCGCGGCGAGGTCTATGCGCCCAACGACGCCTTTGACGCGTACAATGCGGCGGCGGAGGCGGCGGGAACCCGCACCTACGCCAACCCACGCAATTTCGCCGCCGGCTCGCTGCGCCAGAAGGATGCGGCGATCACGGCGAAACGGCCGCTCCGCTTCTTCGCCTACGCCTGGGGCGAGGTCTCGGCGCCGTTCGCGGAGACGCAGTGGAACGCTCTGCAGGCCCTTCGATCCTGGGGTTTCCCGGTCAACGCGCGCTCGCGCCGGGTCGAGGACGCGGCGGGACTGATGGCGCTGTACGACGGGCTGCAGGCGGAGCGGGCGAGCCTCGGCTATGACATCGACGGGGTCGTC
>JBGTSL010000191.1:0-4493 GCA_041940325.1 Brevundimonas sp. | reverse complement strand
TCGGAGCAGTACTACCTGCCCTCGGCCACGGTGACGTGGAACTTCGCCGAGGATCAGCAGCTGCGCCTTGGCGCGTCCAAGACCATCGGCCGGCCCCAGTTCCGCGAACTGGCGCCGCAGTCCTACATCGATCCCGACAGCGACCGGGAATTCACCGGCAACCCGTTCCTGGTCGACACCGAGATCCTCAACGCCGACGCCCGCTACGAATGGTATTTCGCCCGTCAGCAGTATCTGACCGCCGGCGTCTTCTTCAAGGAACTCGACAAGCCGGTTGAGTCGGTCGTGGTCCTGACCGGCGACCAGAAGCAGCAGTCGTTCCTGAACGCCCCTTCCGCCACGGTCTATGGCGCGGAGGTGGAGGTGAAGATGTATTTCGAGTTCCCCGACGCGGCCGCGTCCTTCATCGCCAACAAGCGCTGGCTGGTTCAGGCCAACTACACCTGGTCGCAGTCCGAGGTGGAGGTCGGCGCCGACGATGTCGTCTTCACCCAGGGCGGCGGCGGCGCGCCGGAGCAGGCGTCCTTCTTCATCGAGGACGGCAGCCGCCTGCAGGGCCAGTCCGAGCACGTCGCCAACGTGCAGTTGGGCTGGGAGGACGACACGGCGCGCTCGCAGGCCACGCTGATCGTCAACTACGTCAGCGAACGGACAACGGCACGCGGCGCGGGGGCGGCCGGCTTCCGCGAGCCGGACTATGTCCAGGACCCGGGCGTGTTCCTCGACTTCGTGTTCCGTAAGGACTTCGACTACGCAGGCCGCGAACTCGGAGTCGCTCTCGAACTGCGCAACCTGCTCGGCACGGACTACGACGAGCACCAGGAGCTCGGGAACAAGATCCGGATCAACAACTACGATCTCGGGTCCTCGGCCAGCGTCAGCCTGACCGCCCGCTTCTGATCACGATGGAGGGGCCGCCGCGAGGCGGCCCCTTTGTCTTCCATCACGGAAATGCGGCAATCGATCCGCATCCGTCGCAATCGTCACGGCAAGTTCTCCGCACCGTCATGGCCCGGTGAAGCCCGGACACGGACGATTGGTCTACGACGCTCTCGGGCCGTCGGGGCCCTCGGGGCCTGCGATCGTGATCGGCGTCATTCGCAATTGGAGCACGGGAGCCCGCGAGGCGTTCGCCGCCCGGCCGGACCGGGTCCGGACCGCCGTCGAGGTCGCCCTGGCCCTCGTGCTGGCGGTCCAGCTGGGGCGGCTGGTCTGGATCGCCGTCGAGCCTGTCGACGTCCCGCCGGCGGCCGCGACGCGGCCCCCGGCCGGTCCGGTCGACTATTCCGTCTTTCAGCGCTTCGACGCCTTCTTCCGCACCGGCGGCCAGAGCAGTCTGGCCGAGGACACCGCCGCGCACAGCGGCCAGATGCGCCTGTTCGGCGTCCGGTCTGACGGCGCCGGCGGCGGTTCGGCTATCATCGGGCTGGTTGACGGCCGCCAGCTATCCGTCGCCGTGGGCGAGACCATCGAGCCGGGACTGATCCTTCAATCCGTGGGGGACGACCATGTGGTGCTGGCCCGGGGCGGATCGCTCAGCCGCCTGGTCTTCAGCGACCTGCCCGCCGGCGCCGCGCCCCCGCCGCCGCCGCCGCCGGGTCCGCAGGCCGTGACACCCGCGCCCGCCGGCCCGCCGGCCGCCGCCGTCGATCCCGCCCAGCTGATGGCCGAGGCGGCGCTGCGGCCGCGCATGCAGGGGCTCGGGGTCAACGGCCTCACCATCGCCACGCGCGGCGAAAGCCCGGCCCTCACCGCCGCCGGACTGAAGCCGGGCGACGTCATCCTCGCCGTCAACGGCCAGCCTCTCGACCGGCCCGACCGCATCGCCGCCCTGCGCGGTCAGCTCTCAAACAGCGCCGGCGCCGAGATCCGCTTCGAGCGGGACGGCGCGGTTCAGACCACCACTATAAGGACAGGCCGTTGAAGCGATCGAACCGCCGCGCCCTCGGCGTCGCCCTGGCGGCGCTGATCGCCTTCCAGCCGCTCGCCGCCGCCCCGGCGCTGGCCCAAGCGCAAACGGGGGGCGGTCAGACCCTGAACGTGCAGGGCGCCGACATCCGCGCCTTCATCCAGGATGTGGCCCGCTCGACCGGCCGCACCTTCATTGTCGATCCGGCCGTGACCGGCACGGTCACGGTGACCAGCGACCGACCCCTGTCGCGGGCCCAGCTGTTCGAGGTCTTCCTGTCGACCCTGCGCGCCAACGGCCTGGTCGTGACCCCGACCAGCTCGGGGGCGTATCGCATCAGCCCGGCGCAGGGCGCGGCGCAGGGGCCGGCGACGGTGGGGGCGGAACGATTCGCCACCGAGGTCTTCCAGCTGCGCAATATCGACGCCGCCTCCGCCGCCGAGACCATCCGTCCCCTCGTCGGGCCGCAGGGCCAGGTGCTGCCGAACGCCGGGGCCAACAGCGTCGTCGTCGCCGACTTCGCCGACAATCTGACCCGCATCCGCGCCCTGATCGGCCGCATCGACGTCGACCGCACCGGCTTCGAGGTGGTGACGCTCGAGAACTCCTCGGCGCGCGAGATCGCCGCCGTTCTGCAGATCGTCCTGGCCCCCCCGGGCGGACAGCCGGGGCAGGGGATGGTGTCGGTGACGCCGGTCGAGAGCTCCAACTCCGTGGTCCTGCGCGGCGACCCTTCGGCCGTGGCCCGCGTACTGCCGCTGGTCGAGGATCTCGACCGCCGCGCCGAGTCCGCCGACGACGTCAAGGTCGTCTTCCTCGAACACGCCGACGCCGAGGCCCTGTTGCCGGTGCTGCAGCAGATCGTCGGCCAGCCGGTCACCGCGGCCAGCGCCAACGCTGCGCCCACCGGCGGCCGGGGCGGGGTCGGAAGCGGCGCCGTGGCCGATGCGGCGCCCGCTCTCCCGGCCGCCGTTGCGCCGGTTCCGGGCCAGCGCGCCACCATCGCCCGCTTCCCCGGCGCCAACGCCCTGGTCATCTCGGCTTCGGGCGACACCCAGCGCATGCTGGCGGAGGTCATCCGTCAGCTCGACCAGCGCCGCCAGCAGGTGCTGATCGAGGCCATCGTCGTCGAGCTCTCCGACAACGCCGTGCGCGAACTCGGGGTGCAATGGCTGCTGGCCGGCGAGGACGGCAATCCCGTCGGCCTGACCAACTGGTCCGATCGCGCCGCGCCGTTGCTTCCCGTCGCCGGCGGTGCCGCGGCCGGTCGGCTGGACGAGGATGACCCGCTGCGCGAGCAGCTGCAGAACCTCGCCATCAACAGTCTGCTCGGCGCCAACGGCTTCATCGGCGGCGGCGGCGGCCGGATCGGCGACGGCCTGTTCGGCTTCATCATCAACGCCGCCAAGACCGACGACGGCTCCAACCTGCTGCAGACCCCGTCGCTGATGACCCTCGACAACGAGGAGGCGACCATCCTCGTCGGCCAGGAGGTGCCCATCACCACCGGCGAGACCCTGCTGGACGGCAACTCCAACCCGTTCCGCACGACCCAGCGCCAGGATATCGGCGTCAAGCTGATCGTCCGGCCCCAGATCAACGCCGGCGGCTCGATCACCCTGTTCCTGCGTCAGGAGGTGTCGAGCATCAACGGCGTGCTTTCCAACTCGGCCAGCGATCTGGTGCTGAACAAGCGCGAGCTGGAGACGACGCTGGTGGTCGACGACGGCGACATCGCGGTGGCGGGCGGCCTGCTGGACCAGAACGACCGGCTGGCGGTCGACAAGGTGCCGGGCCTCGGAGATCTCCCCGGGATCGGCGGCCTGTTCCGTTCGACCAGCCGCCAGCGCGGGCGAACCAATCTGATGGTCTTCATCCGCCCCACCATCATCCGCACCCCGGCCGACGCCCAGGCGCTGAGCGCCGACCGCTGGGGCTATATGCGCCAGCAGCAGCTCAACAACGCTCCGGGCGTCGAGCCCAGCCTCGACGAGATGCTGCGCGACTACATGCGCACCCAGCCGCCGGCCGCGCCGGTCGCCCCGGAGTGAGGGCGGCATGATCACTCTCGTCAATCCGACCCTCCCCTACGGCTTCGCCAAGCGGCACGGCGTTATCCTGCTCGACGCCGGAGACATCGCCCTGGTCGGCCTGCGCGAGGGGGCGGATCCCTCGGCCCTGGTCGAGACCCGCCGCGCGATCGGCCGGCCGCTGCGCATCGAGCGGCTCAGCCAGGCCGATTTCGACCGCCGCCTGTCGCAGGTCTATGCCGGCGACCCGCTGAACGCCGCGGACGGGGGCGATCTCGACATGCCGCAAGGCCTTGGCAGTCTGATCGACGACATCCCCGCCGCCGCCGACCTGCTCGACACCGCCGACGACGCGCCGGTCATCCGCCTGATCAACGGCATCATCGCCGAGGCGGTGCGCGCCGGCGCTTCGGACATCCATCTGGAGCCGTTCGAGAGCGCCCTGACGGTGCGGATGCGGGTGGACGGGGTGTTGCGCGAGGCCCTGTCGCTGAACCCGCGGATCACGCCGCTGCTGGTGTCGCGGATCAAGGTCATGGCCCGGCTCGACATCG
>JBGTSL010000190.1:0-4503 GCA_041940325.1 Brevundimonas sp. | reverse complement strand
CTGAGCTACGGGTGCGCACGGCCGCGAACGGCGAGGGCGGGTCTTTAGCGGAGGAGGGACGGGGGGGCAAGACCCGGCGGGCGGCTTTCCTGGGGTGATTTCGCGACGCCGGGGGTTTCGTCCCGGGCGAGGGCGCGCCAGATTGCGGACCTCCCCGTTCCCGCCCGCCCGGACCCCCTCATGCGCCTGTTTCCGCCGCTTCCCCTCCCGGTCGTCCGCAGGTCGGTGATCGCCCTCGCCGCGGGGGCGGGGCTGATTCTGTCGGGCTGCGCCGGCGCCGCGGGGAGCCCCCTGCAGGAGCCCCCTTCCGCGACGGCCGCCCCCCCGGCGCGGGGTCCGTTCGTGGCGGCGGCCAATCCGCTGGCGGCCGAGGCCGGCATGCAGGTGCTGCGGCGCGGCGGTTCGGCGGTCGATGCGGCGGTCGCGGTGCAGGCGGTGCTCGGCCTGGTCGAGCCGCAGTCCTCGGGCCTCGGCGGCGGGGCCTTCATGATGCACTACGACGCCTCGACCGGCGAGGTGACCGGCTACGACGGGCGCGAGACCGCCCCGGCGGCGGCGACGCCGGATCTGTTCCTCGACAACGGCCGCCCCCTGCCGTTCGGCGAGGCGGTGCTGAGCGGGCGCTCGACCGGCGTCCCCGGCGCGGTCGCCCTGCTCGCCCTGGCCCAGGCGGAACACGGCGTGCTGCCGTGGAACAGCCTCTTCGATGACGCGGAGCGGCTGGCCCGCGACGGCTTCGTGGTCAGCCCCAGGCTGGCCGGCTTCATCGCCGCCACGCGCGGCCAGGCGCGCACCCGCTGGGCCGAGGCGTACTTCACCAAGGCCGACGGCGCCCGCTATGCCGCCGGCGACGTGCTGCGCAATCCGGCCTACGCCGACACGGTCGCCGAGCTGGCGGCGGGCGGCGCCGACGCCTTCTACCGCGGCCGGATCGCGGCCGGGATCGTCTCGACCGTGCAGGAGGGGCCGCGGCCGGGCGCCCTGACGGAGGCCGATCTGGCCGCCTATGAGCCGATCGAGCGCGGCGCCCTGTGCCGGCCCTACCGCATCTATGTCGTCTGCGTGCCGCCGCCGCCGTCCAGCGGGGTGGCGGTGCTGCAGCTGCTGGCCATGGCCGAGCTGACCCCGGATATCGTCGAAGGCCCGGACAGCGTCGACGCCTGGGTCGCCTTCGCCCAGCTGCAGCGGTTGATGTACGCCGACCGCGACCGCTACGTCGGCGACCCGGCCTTCGTCGGCGTGCCGGTGCAGGGTCTGCTGGATCCGAACTATGTGGCGGCCCGCGCGGCCCAGGCCACGACCCTGGTCGGGGCGGCCGAGCCGGGCTTTCCGCCGGGCGGGGTGTTCACCGGCCCCGACGCGACGATGGAGCCCGCCGGCACCTCCCATTTCGTCATCGTCGACGCCGAGGGGAACGCGGTCAGCATGACCACCACGGTCGAGAGCGTCTTCGGCTCGGGCCGGATGGCGGCCGGCTTCTTCCTCAACAACCAGCTGACCGACTTCTCCTTCGATCCCCTGCGTCCGGACGGCGCGCCCGCGGCCAACGCCGTCGCCCCCGGCAAGCGGCCGCGCTCGTCGATGGCGCCGGTGATCATCCTCGACCGCGACGGCCGCTTCGTCGGCGCCCTCGGCTCGCCGGGCGGGACATCGATCCTCGCCTACAACGCCAAGGCGCTGATCGCCGTGCTGGACTGGGGGATGTCGATGGAGGAGGCCTTCGCCCTGCCGAATCTCGTGGCCAGGGGAGAGGGTTTCGGGGCCGATACGGAACGGTTCCCGGCGGCGATGCGCGAGGCGCTGGCGGCGCGGGGCGTCGTGCTGCGCCCCAACGCCAGCGAGAACTCCGGCCTGCACGGCGCGATCTGGCGTCAGGGTCCCGACGGCGTCTGGGCCTGGGACGGCGCCGCCGACGACCGCCGCGAGGGGGTGGCGCGCGTGGAGTGATCAGGCAGCAGGCAGCAGGCAACAGGAGAAGAGCGAGCCGGCTGAGCCGTGCACCGTCTTTCCTGCTGCCTGCTGCCTGACGCCTGCTGCCTATTCGGGCTTGATCGACAGCTGGAACGCGATCAGCCCTTCGGAGACATCGGTGTCGACGCCATTGCCGGCGCGCAGGCCCTCGGCCTCGATCTCGCGATAGACCAGGCCGACGGAGCTGTGCACCGGGCCGCGGCGCAGGGCCACGCCGATTGAAGCGTCGCCGAGGAAGGCTCCGGAATCGTGGCTGACGCCCGAGCGGGCGTAGTCGCCGTCCCGGTTGCGGGCCCAGTTGTAGCCGACCGCCCGGCCCGAGCCGGCGGCGTAGACATACCAGCGCGCCCGTTCCCCGAAGGCGTCCTCGCCCTCGGGCACCAGCCGGTCGAGGTCGTTGCCGATTTTCAGGGTGGCGCCGGCCTCGGTCACCTGGCCCCGGCTGCCGACGCCGACGCCGAGATGTGGCGTCAGGGTGACGTCGAGGCCGTTCTCCGTCTGGCCCAGGGTCCCGGTCCAGCCCCGCGTGTAGGTCAGGTCGTAATGTTCGGCGTCGTAGGCCGCCGGATCCAGCGGCCCGGGCGGCAGGGGCGAGCCGTCGGCCCGGCGCACCCGGCCCTCGGTGCGCAGCCGCAGCCGGTCGCGATAGCTCTCGCCCTCGTACCAGATGTCGCTGTTGGAGGCGGCCCAGGTGGAGGAGACGTTCCGCGCCGGATCGTAGCCGCTCCAGCGGTCATCGCCCTCGAAAGCGGGGTCGGAGGCGCCGAAGCGCGCGTCGCGGTCGAGGCGGGTCAGCAGGTCGGAAACGGTGGCGGGGCGCTCGCGCTCGACCCGCCAGGGATCGGCGATCGCCTGCTGCGGCGCAGGGGATTCCATAGCCAGCGCCGGGGCCGCACAGGCCGCCGTCGCCACCAACCCCGCACTGAACGCCACAAGACGCATCAACGGTCCCCTCGTCCGTTAACGTTTCGAGCCTGCACGATCCGGGCCGAAACGCCAACTGACAATTTCCTGACCGCCGAACGCCGCCCGTCCGGTGTGGGTTCCGGATCAGCCCCAGGCGCGGAAGTGCTTGGAAAGCTTCAGGCCCTGGCTCTGGTAGTGGCTGCCGCCCTCGCCGTAGAGGCGCGAGGGCCGCTCCGTCAGCGGCTCGTAGACCAGCCGGGCGACGATCTGGCCGTGTTCCAGCAGGAAGGGCGTGTCATGGGTGCGCACCTCCAGCACCCCCTTGGAACCCGCGCCATGCGCCTCGTCGGTGCCGAAGCCGGGGTCGAAAAAGCCCGCATAGTGGACGCGGAACTCGCCGACCGAAGGGTCGATGGGGGTCATTTCGGCGGCCTGGTCGACCGGGATCTCGACGGCTTCGCGTGAGGCCAGGATGTAGAATTCGCCCGGATCGAGCAGCAGTTCGCCACGCCGCACCGGCAGCGGCTCCCAGAAGTCGCGCGGGTCATGGCCGTCGATGCGGTCCAGGTCGACCACCCCCGCGTGGCGCCGCCCGCGATAGCCGACGATGGTTCCGTCGGCGCCTTCCAGATCGACGCCGACGCTGCGCGTCTCCAGCTTCGGCGGATCGCCGGCCTTGAGCCGCAGCTGGTTCAGCCGCGTCCCCGGCCGCACCAGGATCGAGAAGGTCTGCGGCGCGATCTCCAGATACAGGGGACCGTCATAGCCCTCGTCGACATCGTCGAAGCTGGCCCCGCGGTCGGTCAGCAGGCGCACGAAGACATCGACCCGCCCGGTCGAACTCTTGGGGTTGGCGCGGGCGATCAGGCCCTTGGGCAGGCTCAGCCGCTCCTGCAGCCGGGCGATGTAGACGCAGCCCTTCTCCATCACATAGCCCGCCGACAGGTCGATGCCGTGCATGGCGACGTCGGCGATCCGGTCCTCGACCTCGCGGCGGCCGGGCAGGAAGGACGCCCGCACCCGCCACGCCCGGTCCGACAGCCTGAGGTCCAGGCTGGCCGGCTGCACCTGGTCCTTGTCGAACGGCGTCTCCGACGCGATCGCCCCGCCGGCGATCAGGGCCTCGATGGACTGCGACGGCAGGATGCCGGGGAGGGAGGTCGAAAAGCTCTGCATCGCCTCCGATTACACGATTCCACGCCCCGGCTCGCGCAAAGTGTGGCCCCCGGGCTCGCCTCGTCCGCGCCCCCGCTTGACCTCTCGCCCGCTTGCGCGACCATGGGCGCATGCACGACACGACCGCCTATGAAGCCGAGACCGAGGGCGTCCTGGTCCGCGTCCGCCCCAGCTATCTGGCCGGACAGTCCGACCCGGAGGGCGGCCGCTGGGTCTGGGCCTATCAGGTCGAGATCGTCAATCTGACGCCGGCGCCCATCCAGCTGATGGCCCGGCGCTGGGTCATCACCGACGGTCAGGGCCGGGTCGAGGAGGTGCGCGGCGCCGGCGTGGTCAACCCCGACCTCAGCGCCTCGGTCGCGGTCGTCGACTACCTGCAGCTGCGCAACACCCTGCTGCTGACCCGGGACCACTTCGGCCGCTACGCGGTGACGATCCGCTTCGTCACCG
>JBGTSL010000189.1:0-4508 GCA_041940325.1 Brevundimonas sp. | reverse complement strand
AGCAGCTCGGCCTCCAGCGCGCGGTCCCGCTCGGGCGTCTCGCCGCGCGGCCGGGTGCCGGCCAGTGGACGGATGGTCACCCGGCCGTCCTTGAGGCGCACCAGTATCTCCGGGCTCGAACCGGCCAGCTGGAAATCGCCGAAGTCGAGGAAGAACAGATAGGGCGACGGATTGCGCCGCCGCAGCGAGCGGTAGAAGGCGAACGGATCACCCGCCCACGGCGCGCCGAAGCGGTGGCTCAGCACCACCTGGAAGATGTCGCCGGCGGCGATGTAGTCCTTGGCCCGGGCCACCATCGCGCCGAACGCCGCCTCGTCGACCGGCGAGGCGAACGATGGCGCTGGAGCCTCCACCGGCGTCGGCAGAGCGGGCAGGGGGCGGCGCAGGTCGGCCTCGAAGGCGTCCAGACGGAGCACCGCCGCCGCATACGCCTCCTGCGCCGACGCCCCGCCGTCCGGGAAGGCGGCGGAGACCAGCACGATCTCGTGCTTCACGGAATCAAATATGGCCACCAGCGCCGGTCGGGTCAGGACCGCGTCGGGCAGGTCCAGCGGATCGGGATTGGCTTCGCCCAGCGGTTCAAGCAGCCGCACCATGTCGTAGCCGAACACCCCGAACAGGCCCGCGGCCATCGGCGGCAGGTCGTACGGCAACTCCAGCCGCGAGGCCGCGATCAGCTGTCGCAGAGAGGCCAGGGGGTCGCCCGCCTCGGCCTGGAAGGCCCCGGTGTCGATGGCCGGCCCCCGCGCCAGCTCGGCCCGCCCGTCGCGGCAGCGCCAGACGACGTCGGGCTCGCGGGTGATGATCGAATAGCGGCCATTGACGGCGCCGCCCTCGACCGATTCCAGCAGAAAGGCGTGGGTGCGGCCGTGCCCGACCTTCAGGAAGGCCGAGACCGGCGTCTCAAGGTCGTCGACCAGCCGCCGCACCACCACCTGGGCGCGGCCGGCGGCCCAGCCCGCCTCGAAGGCGGGCCATGGCGAGCCGCCGCCGGCGGTCATTGGCCGGCCGGCGCCGCCGGGGGCTCGGTGAGGCCCAGGGCCTGGCGGGCCAGTTCCTCGTCGTATTTCGCGTCCATCCGTTCGGCGGCCGCGGAGACGCTGGCGGACAGGAACGGATCGCCGGCGTCGGCGCCGATACGGGCTCGCCACTGCTGCGCTTCCTCGGCGACCAGGGCGGCCGTCGGGGCCGAGATGCGGTCGATCCGGCCGATGGCGATGCTGTCAGCCGCCTGGGACTCCGAGAAGGGCTGGCCGGCCTGCCCGCTGAACACGCCGGACATCACGCCGCGGCCGAGCCGGGCCATCGTTTCCTGCTCCTGCTTGATGCCGGTTTCGGTCACGACCCGCGCGCCGACCGATTCGGCCACGGCGGCGATGTCTTCGCCGGCCCGAAGCCGCTCCGCCAGGGCGTCGGCCCGGGCCGACAGCAGGCGGACGTTCTCGCTGGCGGTCCAGGCCTGGGTCACCATCTCCCGCACGCTGTCGAGAGAGGGCATGGCCGCGGGCGCGATGTCATCGACGCGGACCACGAAATACTGGCCCTCGCCGAGACCGACGGGGTCGTTGGCGCGGCCTTCGGACAGCTTCCACATCGCTTCCAGCACCGGCGCCGGCACGTTGAGCTGCTGACCTTCGCGGTTCTTGCCCTCGCGGCTCACGGCCGGGATGGGAACGGCCCGGGCCCCGACCTCGCGGACCGCCTCGTCGACGCTCTTGCCGCTGCGGCGGGCCGCCTCGAAGGCCTCGACGCGCCGGGCGATGGCGCCGCGGGCCTCCTGGTCCCGCAGCTCGGTGATGATGTCGTTGCGGGCGTCTTCCAGCGTCACCTCGCGGCCCGGCTGAACGCCGGTGACCTTGGCGACCACGAAGCCCACGCGGGCCTGCACCGGAGCCGACACCTCGTCGACGCCGAGGCCGAAGACGGCGGCGGCGACCGCGGGGTCGCCGATCGCGCTGCGCGGCGTCTCGGTGAAGTTCGCCGGCTGCAGGTCGTTGGCCTCGCCGACGGCGGCCGGGGCCTGACCGGCCCGCAGGGCGGCGGCGATGCGGTCGGCCGCGGCGCGGGTCGGCGCCGTCAGGGTGGTGAAGGTCCGGCGCTCGGGCGTCGACAGGGCGTCCTTGCGGAAATCGTAGCGGGCCCGGATCTTTTCTTCGCTGATCGCGATGTTCTGGTCGGCCGGGCTGGCGAAGACCACCAGCGTCCCGGACCGCAGTTCGGGCGTCCGCAGCTCCGAGGCGTGCTGGCTCATGAACGACCTCAGCTGGGCGTCGGTCGGGCGCGGCGCGGTTCCGGCCATCGCCTGGGTGAGGAGGAACCAGCGGGCGTCGCGGCTCTGCTGGGTCTGGTTGGCGTAGACGGCGCCGTAGACGCGCGGCAGCCGCAGGCCGGCCGTCGCCGCCGAACCGTAGTGCAGGCCCATGTAGCGGTCGCGGATATCGCGCTCGTTCATCGCGGCGGTCATCTTGGCTTGCGCCAGGGTGCTTTCGTACGCCTGCTCGCTGAACTGCTGGGTGACCGGGTCGAAGAATGCGGGCTCGGCCCGGATGACGCGCAGAACCAGCTCGTTGCCGGGCCGGATGCCGGTTTTCCAGGCCCAGGCGAAGAAGCCGAGTTCATCGGCCTGGCCCTTGAGGATCGACGCCAGCGGCACCTGGGCGAGCAGTTCCTCATAGGTGACGGCGCGGCCTTCCTGCGTCTGGATCTGCTGCAGCCGGCGATCCATCTGGGCCCGGAACTCCTGCGGACTCAGGCTGCGGTCGCCGGCGGAAACCACCTTCGGCGGCTGCAGGCTGCCCAAGATGTCCGTCTGCGTGCCGCCGGTGACCAGCAGGCCCAGCGCGACCAGCACCAGCAGGCCGATCGCCCACTTCGACTTCGCGAAATTGCGGAACATGGAGATCATGAGGAAGCGGTCCTGGACGGATGACGGCGACGATGGTCGCATCGGCCTATAGGGGGTGACAGGCCGCCACGGCAAGACAATGGCGACGCATCCGCGGCTCCGCACGGCTTGGCTTGGCGGAAAGGTCCGCCTAGAGAGGCCGGATGAAACAATCCGTGAAGCTGATCGCCGGCAACTGGAAAATGAACGGCCTGGGCGCCAGCCTGGGCGAGGTCGCCACGCTGCGGCAGTCCCTTGAGGCCGAACCGCCCGCCTGCCGCGTCGCCCTGTGTCCGCCCGCCACCCTGGTCGAGCGGATGGCCGCCGCCGCGCAAGGCAGCGTCATCGAGGTCGGGGGGCAGGATTGCCGCGCCGAGACCCATGGCGCCTACACGGGCGGCGTATCGGCCGCGATGCTCAGGGACGCCGGCGCGGGCCTGGTCATCGTCGGCCACTCCGAGCGCCGCCAGGAATTCGGCGAGACCGACGCCCTGGTCGCCGCCAAGGCCGAAGCGGCCGTCGTCGCGGGTCTGGCCCCGATCGTCTGCGTCGGCGAAACGCTTGAGCAGCGCGAGGCGGGCCGCGCCGTCCAGATCGTCCGGGACCAGGTGATCAACTCGCTGCCCAAAGCTGTCCTGTCGGGCGGATTCGCCGTGGCCTACGAGCCGGTGTGGGCTATTGGCACCGGCCTGACCCCGACGCTGGAGCAGATCGAGGAGGTGCATCGCGTGGTCCGCGCCGCCATGCTCGAGCGGCTCGGCCTGGGCAGCGCCGCCGCGCCGATTCTCTACGGCGGCTCGGTCAAGCCGGACAATGCCCGCGACATTCTGGCCGTCGCCGAAGTGGGCGGCGCCCTGGTCGGAGGCGCCTCGCTGAAGGCCGCCGACTTCCTGCCGATCATCCGCGCCGCCTGAGCCTCCGCGACCCGTTTGCCCCCGTCACCCAACGGTGATAGAGGCCGCCGCTTGATCGGCGCGGCTTCGCGCCACACATATCGGCCGCCATGCTCCAGACCATTCTCCTCGTCGCCATGATCCTCATCTCGATCGCGCTCGCCGGCGTGATCCTGCTTCAGCGCTCCGAAGGCGGCGCGCTCGGCATGGGCGGCGGGCCGTCGGGCTTCATGACCGCCCGCGGCGCCGGCAATCTGCTGACGGTCACGACCTGGTGGCTGGCGGCGGCCTTCTTCGCCTGCGCCATCGGCCTGACCATCGTCGGCAACCTCAGCCGCGCGGAGCAGTCGATCGTCAACCGCGACGCCATCGGCGCCATCACGGCTCCGACCGGCCAGACGACCGAAACGCCCGCGCCGGCCGATCCCGCCGAGGCGCCCGCCGAGCCGACCGGGCCGTCGCTCGACGACTTCCTGGGGTCGACGGCCCAGCCCGCCCCGTCCCAGCCGGCTCCGGCGCAATAAGGTGGGCGGGGCGCTTATCCCCGCCTTCCGCTCCCGCCCTCATAGTCTCCGCATTACGCCGCCCGAATCGGCGGTAGAGTGATCTCCCATGGCCCGTTACGTGTTCATCACCGGCGGCGTGGTTTCCTCATTGGGAAAAGGCCTCGCTTCCGCCGCTCTCGGCGCGCTCCTGCAGGCGCGCGGCTACAAGGTGCGTCTGCGCAAGCT
>JBGTSL010000188.1:0-4515 GCA_041940325.1 Brevundimonas sp. | reverse complement strand
TGGCGCATCCCCTTCCTGCTCTCCGCCCTGCTGCTGGGCATTTCGCTGTGGATCCGCATGCGCCTCGACGAGAGCCCCGCCTACCGGCGTATGGAGGCGGAGGCCTCGGACTCCGACCACCGCGCTCCCTATCGCGAGGCCTTCCTGACCTGGAAAAACGGCCGCTTCGTCCTGCTGGCCCTGTTCGGCATCATGATCGCCCAGGGCGCGGTCTGGTACTGCGGCTATTTCTACAGCCGCTTCTTCATGGAGCGGATCCTCAAGGTCGAGGTCGCCACCGTCGACATGCTGATGCTGTGGCTGACCGTGGCCTCGGCCGGGCTCTACGTCTTCTTCGGCTGGCTGTCGGACCGGGTCGGGCGCAAGCCGGTCATGCTGTTCGGCATGATCCTGGCCCTGGTCGCCTTCTTCCCCGGCTTCCACGCCCTGACCAAGGCCGCCAATCCGGCCCTGGCCGAGGCCCAGGCCTCCGCGCCGGTGACCGTGGTCGCCGATCCCGCGGCCTGCGCCCTGCAGTTCGATCCGGTCGGCAAGGCCGCCTTCGCCAGCTCGTGCGACATCGCCAAGAGCGTCTTGTCCAACGCCGGCGTCTCCTACGCCAACGCCGAGGCCCTGCCCGGCAGCGTGGCGACGATCCGGATCGGCGGGACGGAGGTGATGTCGGTCGAGGGCGAGGGCCTCGCCCCGGCCGGGCTCAAGGCCGCCCGCGCCGACGTCGAGACCCGCATCAAGGCCGCCCTGACCGCCGCCGGCTATCCCGAGCGCGCCGACCCCGCGCGCATGAACCTGCCGCTGATGTTCGCCATCCTGATGGTCTTCATCGTCGCCGCCACCGCCCTGTACGGCCCCCAGGCGGCGGCCCTGGTCGAGCTGTTCCCGACGCGGGTGCGCTACACCGCCATGAGCCTGCCCTACAACATCGGCACCGGCTGGGTCGGGGGCCTGCTCCCCGCGGCCAGCTTCGCCCTCGTGGCGGCGTCAGGGAACATCTATTTCGGCCTGTGGTACTCGGTCGCCTTCACCCTCGTGGCCGTGATCGTCAGCCTGATCTGGCTGCCCGAGACGAAGGGCCGCGACCTGAATACGATCGGGAACTGAGGCGTTATCCCTCGTATCCCATCCCAGAGCCGGAGACGATCATGACCGACCAGACGGGCCGCGAGGCCGGCCTCGCCCTGCTACGCGAACACGCCCTGATCGCCGGCGAGCCGGCGACCTCGGCGAAACGGATCGCCGTCGACGACCCGGCCACCGGTGAGATCATCGGCCACGTCCCCGACCTCGGCGCGGAAGAGACCGAGCGCGGCATCCGGGCCGCCCACGACGCCTTCGCCGCCTGGTCGCGCACCGATCCGCACCAGCGCGCCGGCATCCTGCGCGAATGGGCCCGGCTGATCGATGACAACGCCGAAGGCCTCGGGGCCCTGATGGCGCTGGAGAACGGCAAGCCGTTCGAGGAGGCCAGGGGCGAGGTCGCCTACGCCAACAGCTTCATCAAATGGTTCGCCGGCGAGGCCGAACGCCTGATCGGCGAGACCCAGGACAGTCCTCTGGGCCACGTCATCCTGACCTTCCGCGAGGCGGTCGGGCCCTGCGCCTTCATCACCCCGTGGAATTTTCCGGCCGCCATGCTGACCCGCAAGCTGGGCCCGGCCCTCGCCGCCGGTTGCACCGCCGTGGTCAAGCCGGCCAGCCAGACCCCCTTCACCGCCATCGCCCTGGCCGAACTGGCGTACAGGGCCGGCCTGCCGAAGGGCGTGCTGAGCGTCGTCACCGGCGACGCGGCGACCATCGGCGGCGTCCTGACCGCCTCGCCCCTGATCCGCAAGCTCAGCTTCACCGGCTCGACCCCGATCGGGCGGCTGCTGGCCGAACAGGGCGCCCCGACCCTGAAGCGGGTGTCGATGGAGCTGGGCGGCGCCGCGCCCCTGATCGTCTTCGCCGACGCCGACCTCGACCTCGCCGTGGCCGAGACCATCAAGGGCAAGTTCCGCAACTCGGGCCAGACCTGCGTCTGTCCCAATCGCGTCTATGTCGAACGCGCCGTGGCCGACGACTACGCCCGCAAGCTGGCCGACGCCGTGTCGAAAATCCCCGTCGGCCCCGCCTTCAAGCCCGGCGTCAAGGTCGGCCCCCTGATCGAGGACAAGGCCGTCCGCAAGGTCCAGGACCACCTCGCCCTGACCAAGGCCTCGGGCGGAGAGGTGCTGACGGGCGGCGAGCCGCACGCCCTCGGCGGCCGCTTCTTCCAGCCGACCGTGACGCTCGGCGGCGACGACGCCCTGTTCCGCCGCGAGGAGACCTTCGGCCCCCTGATCCCGGTCTTCCCCTTCGACAGCGAGGGCGAGGTGCTGGAGATGGCCAACGACAGCGAGTTCGGCCTCGCCTCCTACGTCTTCACCCGCGACCTCGACCGCGCCATGCGCATGGGCCGCCGGATCGAGGCCGGCATGTGCGGGGTCAATACCGGCCTCATCTCCACCGCCGTCGCCCCCTTCGGCGGGGTCAAACAGTCCGGCTACGGCCGCGAGGGCTCGATCCACGGCATCGACGAATACGTCGACGTCAAACAGGTCACCCTGGCGCTGCGCTGACCGTCAGGCTCCGTCAGGCCTCGTCGCCTTGCCCTCGCGGACGCGCCGCATTCAAATGGGCCACGCACGCTGGAGGGGTTCATGATCGCACGACTGGCCGCCGCGGCCGCCGCCGCCCTGCTGGCCGGCGCGCCCGCCGTCGCCCAGACGCCCGAAGGCGGTCCTTGGCGGCTGCAGCGGCTCTACGCTCCGACCACCGAGGTGCACGAGCCGTTCCGCTTCTGGCTCTCGGTGCCTGATCTCTCTGCCGCCGACAGCCAACGGCCGCGCGTGCGGATGCTGATGCTGAACCCCGACGGCGGCTGGTCGATCATCGCCACCGAATATCGCTGCGGCGAGGGTCAGGCCCGGCGGATAGCCGCGCGGCGTTTCGACCCCGAAGGCGGACAGATGCACGCAGACACCTACGATGACGCCCCTTACGGTCTGATCCCCCACATCCCGGAGGGCCTGGTTTACGGCGTCGTCTGCAACGGAAACGGCGCCGGCGACATCGAGGCGATGACGATTGCGGCGGCCCGCGAACACGAGGCCGCGGACCGCGCCCGCTACCTCGAGGCCGTCGCGGCGGCGCACGCGGAGGCGGCGCCCAAACCCGTCGCCGACGCGCCCTGCCGGGGCAACATCCTGCGCAATCCCCTGTTCGGCATCGCCGACCCTTCGCCGCCGGCTGACCAGCCTCGTCCGGTCACGCGCACGTTCAACGGCGTTTCACAGACGCTCTGGGGCTGGCAGGCCGCCTCCCCCGGAGCACCTCGCTGGACCACGCCCGAGTCGCCCGGGGACGGCCCCCTCTACCTGGACGCTGGCGAGAGCATCATGCAGGCGGAGCTGCGGGTCGAACCCGGCGCCTGGCGGCTGGTCATCGGCGCGGTGCGGAGCGGCGACGGCAAGGCGGGCATCGCGGGCGTTGTCGAGGGGCAGGAAGCAGTCTCGTTCGCCTTCGACGCACCGGATCAGCCAACCTTGAATGTCGTCGAACTGGACCTCCCCGCCGGGGTTGAACAACTGACCCTGACCGCGACCGGGACTGGCGAGGTCCGGCTGATGGCGGCCTGTCTGATTCCGGACTGACACCCCCTAGACCGGCAACGCCCCCCGCTTGACCACCGTCCGCATGGCCACGCTGGACGACACCCGGGTCACCCCCGGGATCCGGGTCAGCTCGCGCGAATGCACCCGCTCCAGATCGTCGACGTCGCGCACCACCAGCCGCAGCAGATAGTCCGAGCCGCCGGTCATCAGATAGCATTCGACCACTTCGGGCACCGTCGAGACGGCCGTTTCGAACGCGGTCAGCGACGCCTCCGCCTGCGACGACAGGGTGACGGTGACGAAGACGCTGATCGGCAGGCCGACGGCGCGCTCGTTGATGATGGCGGTGTAGCGGCTGATCACCTCCGCCGCCTCCAGCGCCCTGAGCCGGCGCAGGCAGGCGCTCTCGGAGAGGTTTACGGCCTTGGCCAGATCGGCGTTGGTCATCCGCCCGTCGCCCTGCAAGGCGCGGATCATCTTGCGGTCGGTGTCGTCGAGGGCGACGGCGGAAATCGTCTTCAAGGCGGGCCTCGTTCGCAGATTCTGCGACTGTATGCCGTTCACCCGCTGAAAAGAACAGGAACCTGCGCAGCGACCGCCGCTAGATTGCCGGCCGAAACGCGACGGCCGCAGAGCCCGCGCGTCCCATCGAAACTGAGGAAACGGTCATGCGCGTCGGCGTCCCCACCGAGATCAAGAAGAACGAGCACCGCATCGGTCTGACGCCGACCGCCGTGCGCGAATACGTGGCCCACGGCCACGCCGTTTCGGTCCAGAAGGGCGCCGGTCTCGGCGCCGGCTTCACTGACGAGGACTACGAAAAGGTCGGGGCGAAGATCGTCGCCGCCGCCGCCGAGATCTTCGCCAACAACGACATGATCGTGAA
>JBGTSL010000187.1:0-4546 GCA_041940325.1 Brevundimonas sp. | reverse complement strand
CAACTACGACGTTTCGCACCACGCCGACGACTATGTGCACCGCATCGGCCGCACCGGCCGGGCGGGCAGGACCGGCCAGACCTTCATGATCGTCACCCCGGCCGACGACCGGTCGCTCGACAAGGTGCTGAAGCTCATCAAGATGGTCCCCGAGGAATTGACGCTGGACAGCGCCGACCTCGGCGGCGGCGGTCGCCGCCCGGACAAAACGGACCGCGCCGAGCCCGCCCGCGATCGCCCGTCCCGCTCGCGCCGCGCGCCGGCGAAGGCCGAGGCTGAAGAGGCTGTCGTCGAATCCAGCACGGAAGCGCCGCCCGCCGCCGACGGGGCGGCGGAGGAGACGCCCGCGCGCGAGGGTCGCGGCCGCCGCAGTCGCGGCCGTCGGGGCGCGAAGACCGCCGCGCCCGAAACCGCCGTCGACACGGTTGAGGTCGCCGCCGAAGCTCCGGTCGCCGCCGTTGAGGCTGCGGCCCCGGAACGCCCGCCCCGGGAGGCGCACCTGCGCCAGTCCGATCGCCGCGGCGCCCGTCCGGCTCCGGAGCCCCAGCGCAGCAACGGCCGGCCGTTCGGCGAGTCCGAGGTCCCGGCCTTCCTGCGCCGCCCCGTGTCCATCAAGGGCTAGAAACCGGCGCATTCCGCGGTCGCGGCTTAACCCGACGTTACGGAACCCCGGCCTAGCTTCGGGCCGAGGTCGCCACGTCAGAGCGACCCGGTAGAGGGCGTCCATGACTGAAGCGGTCGAAACCACGCTGCGGGGCCCCGAGGCCTATTCCCTGGCGCGGCGGGCCGTGGAGGCGATGGAGGCCGCGTCGGTTTGGCCGACGCCGCTGAATTTTGAACTCTGGCTACAGTATCTCGGCGATCCGGAAGGCCCGCTCGGTCGCGAGATCCAGCGCATGCTGGGGGCCCGGGAGCCCTTCACGGAAGAAGCGGCCGAGGTTCTCGCCGCCGAATACCTGCCGCGCGGCCGGCTGACGGAAGAGATTCGCGACGCCGGCCGGGTGCTGGACCGCGAGCTGTCCAGCGTGACCGAAGCCATCTCCCGCGCCCACCAGGCCCAGTCCGACTATGGCCGCACCCTCGAGGGCGCCGCCGGCAGTCTCGAGACCGCGGACGGCGCGCCCCAGCTGCGCGCCATCGTCTCGGGTCTGACGTCCGCCACCCGACGCATCCGCAAGGACAACGAGACGCTCGAGAAGAAGCTCGAGGCGTCGACGCGCGAGATCGCCCGGCTCAGCGAGCACCTGGAACAGGTCCGCCGCGACTCCATGACCGACGCCCTGACCAACCTGGCCAATCGCAAGGCGTTCGACGAGCAGCTCGACAGCGCCTGCGCGACGGCCCTGTCCGAAGGCGCCCGCCTGTCGCTGGCGGTGGTCGATATCGACCATTTCAAGCGCTTCGCCATGATCTTCCCCGGCGAATCCCTGCCCGAGGTCGAGGCGGCGCTGGAGAACGTCCGCAAGGAAATCGGCTCGCGCTCGTTGCGCCGGCGCTCGACCAACGACGATCTGGGCGCGGTGACCGTCTCGATCGGCTTCGCCCACTGGCGCGGAGGCGAGAGCGCGACCAGCCTGCTGGGACGCGCCGACGCTGCCCTCTACGCCTCCAAGCGCTCGGGCCGGAACCGCGTCACCTGCGCCGACTGGCTGGACGACGCCGCCTAGACCGCGCCGGGATTCGCGGCATAGTCGCCCGATGCGAAGCTTCGCCTTCAACGTCGCCTACTGGGTCCTGTCGATCGGCTACACCCTGGCCGCCGTCATCGCGGCCCTGGCGCCGGGCCGCAGCGCCACCGGCTGGATCATCCGCCGCTATGTAAAGCGCATGGTCCAGGCCATGCGGCTGCTGGCCGGCATCCGCGTCCGGTATCGTGGCGAAGAACGGCTGCCGCAGGGGGCCTTCATCATCGCCGCCAAACACCAGAGCTGGGGCGACGGCTTCACCGTCTACGACCGCTTCGAGGACCTTGCCTTCGTCACCGGCGACCACCTCGAGAAATTCCCGCTCATGGCCACGGTGCTGCGCAAGCTGGGAGCCATCGTGGTGAACAACTGCGGCGGTCGCGACGCCCGCGAGGCCCTCAAGCACCGCGCCGCCGACGCCCATCGCGACGGCCGCCGGATCCTGATCTACCCCGAGGGCAATCTGGCGAAGGTGGGCGAGAAATTCCGCTACCGCTCCGGCGTCTGGCACATGTACCGCGACTTCGATATGCCGGTGGTCCCCGTGGCCACCAATCTCGGCGTGTTCTGGCCGCAGGAGGCCTTCGAAAAACGCCCGGGTACAGCCACGCTGGAGTTCCTGGACCCCATCCTCACCGGCCTGCCGAAGGACGAGTTCATGGCCCGGCTCGAAGCCGCCGTGGAAAGCGCCACGGAGGCGCTGGTCGCCGAAGCGACCGGTCAGCCCCGGGTCGCCGCCGTGCGCGTGCCCACCCCCGACGAAGCCCGGCGGGCAACCGCCGCCTAGGAACGCGGGCTGTAGGCCACGGCTCGAAGGACCGCCGCGTGGCTGTCGCGGTCTCGCGGCGCGCTAAGGGGTCGTGCCGGACGTCCGGCCTCCCTCAGGTTGACGAAGATCGGCGTCGAATCCTGCGGGGGCGGCGGCGGCGGGGCGTTGCGCGCACGCAGCAAGGGCGGGTGCGCCGGCCACAGATCCGGCTCCCATGCCCGGCACGGGTTGGCCAGAGCCGCCTCCAGCTGTGCGACCTGCGCGGCGCCCAGCCGGCCGTGAACCGGAGGCCAGCGATCCGCGTCGCTGACCGGCGCCGGATCGAACTCTCCACGGGCGCGCCTCGCATCGTATTCAGCACGCTCGGCCGCGCCTTCGGGCCTCGGCGGAGGCGGCGGCGAGGGAATGGGCAGGATCCGCGGGTCGCGGTTCTGTCGCCAGAACCACCAGCCGCCGTCCGCCTCGCGCCACACCATGGACCAGACCGTATTGGGATACATGCCGCCGGGCGGCTCGACCGCCGTCAGGACCACCGGCGCGTCCGCCGGCGGTCGCCGGAAGCCCTCCGGAATTTCCACCTCGGCGAATATGGCGTTCAGGCGCGCCGCGCGCGCCGAGGCTCCCTCATCCCCTTCGCCCGCCTCCGCACTCGCGATCGCGGCCAGATCGACATCCGCGACATAGGGGCAAGACGCCTTCGGCGGCGGCGCCTGACCCCCGGCCGAGAGCCAGCTATCGATCTGGGGCAAGGCGTCCGGCGCCGTCCCGGTCGTGCAGGCCGAGACCAACACCGCCAACCCAGCCGTCCATCGAGCCATCGCGCATCCTCCCGCGGCGAACCTCCCACGTCCCGCCAGGGGAGACAAACCTCCCGAACCTGATCGCCGCGCAATCAGATCAGATCATTCGGCCTCGGCCGCCGGAACGATGGTCACGCTCTCGCCGCAGCCGCAGGCATCCGTCTGGTTCGGATTGCGGAACGTGAACTTGGAATGCATCGGCGTCACTTCGTAGTCGATCACCGAGCCGAGAAGGAACAGGATCGCCTTCGGATCGATCACCACCGTCGCCCCCTTGTCGGCGACCACCTCCTCCAGAGGCCCGATCTCGTCCACCAAGGCGAAGGTGTATTCCTGCCCCGCGCAGCCCGCGTTCTTGACCCCGACCCGCAGGCCTTTGTGTCCGCCGGCCTCGGTCAGGGCGCGCACCCGCTCGGCCGCCGCCTCGGTCAGGGTGACGACGGCGGGGCGCGGACGGCGTTGACGGGTCGTGGTCTGAAGGTCGGTCATGGCGTCATCAGAACATGTTCAGGGCCAGCTTGGCCTCGTCGCTCATCTTCGAAGGGTCCCACGGCGGGTCGAACACCAGCTCGGCCTTCGCCGACCGGACGCCCTCGACCTTCTTCACCGCGTCCTCGACCCAGCCGGGCATTTCCCCCGCCACCGGGCAGCCGGGCGCGGTCAGCGTCATCTCGATGGCCACGTCGCGATCGTCCGACAGATCGACCTTGTAGATCAGCCCCAGCTCATAGATGTCGACCGGGATCTCCGGGTCGTAGACCGACTTCAGCGCCGCGATGATGTCGTCGGTCAGCCGGTCGATCTCGCCCTGATCCAGCGCGCCCTTCTGCGGCGCGTCCCAGGCCTCGGCGAAGGCCGGGCTGTCGGTGATGCGGGCGGTTTCGGTCGTCATGCGAAGAACTCACGGGCCTTGATCAGGGCGTCGGCGAAGGCGTCGGCGTCCTCGATCGTATTATATAGGGCGAAGGAGGCGCGGGCGCTCGAGGTCAGGCCGAAGCGCTTCGCCAGCGGCTCGGCGCAGTGCAGTCCGGCCCGCACGGCGACGCCGTAGCGGTCCATCACCTGGGCGATGTCGTGGGCGTGGGCCCCGTCGACGGTGAAGGTCAGTATGGCCCCCTTCCCCTCCGCCTCGCCGATGACCCGCAGCCAGTTGACGCCCTCAAGCCGCTCGCGGGCATGGTCGTGGAGCGCATGCTCGTGGGCCGCGACCGCCTCCCGGTCGAACGATGCCAGCCATTCGATGGCCGCGCCCAGACCGATGGCCTCGACGATCGGCGGCGTCCCCGCCTCGA
>JBGTSL010000186.1:0-4549 GCA_041940325.1 Brevundimonas sp. | reverse complement strand
GAATTTCGAACAGCCGTTCTAGACCAAGACGATCACCGAGGATTCCAAAGGCGCCATCACCGCCGACATCACGCCCTTCAATGAGATGGGCCTCAAGGGGCCGGAGATCTTCCGGCTGATGCGCGTCGGCGTCATCGACTTCGGCTCGACCGTGCTCGGCTATGTCGCCGGCGACGATCCGCGCAACGAGGCGATCGATCTGGCCGGCCTGTCGCCGGATGTCGCCACCGCGCGCAAGGTGTCGGACGCTTACAAGCCGGTCTATGACAAGTTCTATCGCGAGAAGTTCGGCGTGCAGGTGCTCGGCATCTGGCCTTATTCGGCGCAGGTTCTGTTCTGCAAGGGCAAGATCGGCGGTCTGGCCGACCTCAAGGGCAAGAAGGTGCGCGTCGGCAATCGCACGCTCGCCGAATTCGTCGAGGCGCTCGGCGGTACCGGCGTCACGCTCGCTTTCTCCGAAGTAGTGCAGTCGATGCAGACCGGCGTCGTCGATTGTGCCATCACCGGCACGTTGTCGGGCAATTCGGCCAAGTGGTACGAAGTCGCCGACACCATCTACGCGCTGCCGCTCGGCTGGAGTCAGGTGATGCACGCCGTCAACGTCAAGCGCTGGGAAAAGCTCGATCCGAAGACGCAGAGCTTCATCAAGGGCGAGATCGCCAAGCTCGAGGACGAGATCTGGAAGTCGGCCGCCGAGGAGACCCAGCAGGGCCTCGACTGCAACGCCGGCAAGGACTCCTGCAAGATGGGCACCAAGGCCAAGATGACTGTGGTGCCGGTGTCGGATGCCGATCGCGCGCTGCTGAAGAAGACGCTTCAGGACGTGGTCGTGGCGAAGTGGGCCGCGCGCTGCACCGGCGACTGCGTGCCGGAGTGGAACAAGACGGTCGGGCAGATCGTCGGCATCACGGCGGCAGCGAAGTAACGGGCCGGGCTCCGTTTCGGGAACGCAACCGATGGCCCGCATCGAAAAAGTCCTCGCCGGTTGGCAGGCGATCGCGGCGAGCGTCTCGCTCGCCGCCGTCCGCGCCGGCGGGGCGCTGATGTTCGTCAGCGCCTTCATGGTCGGCTTTGACGTCATCGCCCGCAAGGCGATCGGCTGGTCGCTCGGCGGCTCGGACGAACTGAGCGGCTATGCCTTCGCGATCGCGACGTCGTGGAGCCTGGCTTTCGCGCTCCTGCAGCGCGCCAATGTGCGCATCGACGCGCTGTACATTCATCTGCCGCGGCCGGCCGCCGCGGCGATCGATCTTCTTTCTCTGCTGACGCTCGGCCTCTTCGTTGGCCTGCTGATGTGGTTCGCCGCCGCGGTGCTTGTCCGGGTGGTTTGCGTTGAAGGCGGAAGCCTCGGCCCCTCGGGCCTGCTGGCGGGGTTCGGCGGTCTTGGGCTCGTATCGGGCCACGGCGGTCTTTCAGGCGGCTCCTGAAGGACGCGGCCTTGAGGAGGCTATGGTCGGGGAGGGAGGATCAGCGGGCGTTCGACAGATTGAGCTGGCGCGCCTTGGTCAGGATGGCGTTCTCCAGATCGGTCTCGGTCTGGGCCGCCACCGGGGCGCCGACCCAGCCGCCGGTCGCGTCGCGGACTTCCTTGGTCACCGTCACGTTCAGCGCATCCGCGCGCAGGCGGGTGTCGAGGATGAAAACGGTCGCCTTGAAGCGCTCGTTCGGGGTCCTCGGATCCGTATACCAGTCGTAGTTGACCACCCCGCCCCACGGGTCGGCGTTGGCCAGGGGCATGAAGCTGAGGGTGTCCAGTGTGGCGCGCCACAGGAAGGCGTTGACGCCGATGCCCGTCTGGGCCGTCGTCGCGGGTCTGGCCCCGCCGCCCAGGCCCGGGATC
The DNA here is from genome assembly GCA_041940325.1 of Brevundimonas sp. Taxonomy (GTDB): domain Bacteria; phylum Pseudomonadota; class Alphaproteobacteria; order Caulobacterales; family Caulobacteraceae; genus Brevundimonas. The sequence continues at coordinate 2,709 of JBGTSL010000186.1, read as the reverse complement.
CCGCCGCATCCGCCCAGCATCAGACCCGAGGCGATCAGGGCGATCGCTGCGCCGCGAACCAGCACCATCGAGACTCTCCATTCCATCGAGACGTGCGGCGGACCCTTCCGCGCACGCGCCGGCCCGCCCACAGGGTCGTAAGCCGAAGCGACGCTCTATAACACGGTCAAAAGGGGCGATGACAAGGCGAAGTCGCTTGGCCGCGGCCGGATCAGGACCGCGAGGCGGCGGGAACCCTTCCGGCGCGACTTCGACGCGTGACGCTCGCGCCACAGGAGTCCGGCAGAGTCTTGCGGAACCACCGCCGAAAGACCACGTCTCGTTGACCGGGCTGAGCAGCGGTGTCTAATCGCTGTCGAGAACCGTGACGGAAGCTCCGTCGCGGCGTGAAGGGCAGGACATGCGCAAGGGCGCCGTCATCGCTGGACTGGCCGCGGGGCTTACGCTCCTCGCCGCGGCCGACGTCGCCTCGGCCCAGGCGGCCGCGGCCCGCAGCCGGGCCCCCGCCGTCAGCCTGAGCGAAGCCCAGGCCGCCCGCTCGGCGGCCAATCCCGGACAGTCGCGCCTCCGCTTCACCGAGCGCGGCCGCTGGGGTCTCGATCTCAATCTGAGCCAGCCGGTCGGGCGGGAAAGCAACCTCGGCGACGTCGAGGCTGGCGCCTATTACCGCGTCAATCCGCGCCTGCGCGTCGGCGCCACCGCCGGCCTGGCCGAGCCGGAGGCGGATCCCGCCAGCCCGCCGCAAACGGAACGCCGCACCGCGCCGCGGTTCCGACTGGAATCGATCTTCCGCTTCTAGTCCGGGCCGAAGGCCGCCTGGATCCCCGACACCCCCGCGATCCCGCACGCGCCGGAACCGGCCAGGCCGCGTGCGTTGCCGGCGTCTACGCCACCCAGGGCGTAGACCGGGATGGCCGCCGCCCGAACCAGATCGCTGAAACCCCTGACGCCCAGCGCCGGCTGTCCGGCCGAGGCCCCGCCCGGGGGGAACACCGGCGACAGCACAGCGGCGTCCAGCCCGCCCACGCCGGCGAGCGCCTCCGCCGAATGCACGGCGCCGATGATCCGCCAGCCGGGACGGGTGGCGGCGAGCGCCGCGGCCTGATTCAGCGCCCGTTCCGGCAAATGTATCCCGTCGGCCTCGACGGCTTCGGCCAGTTCCGCATCCAGCCCGACCAGAAGCAGGCCCTCGCGGCGCCGCGTCGCCTCGCGCAGGCGCAGGCCGGTTTCGCGGGCGTCGGCCGCCCCGAAGGACCGGTACACGACCCCTGACCCAGCCGGCAGACGCGCGGCCGTCTCCCACGGGCGGGGCGTCCGATCCGGATCGGTGAAGAACAGCAGGGGGGGAAGGTCGGGCGCCGGACGGCCCGCCGCGCGGCTGACATCGGCCGCGTCCCGTGCGAGGACGCTGGCGACCTGCCACAGGATATCCGCTTCGGACCGGTTCATGGCCTCCTCATCTCCCGATCGCCTCCCCGGGTCCAGCCCGGTCGCCCGACGCATCGCCGCCGCCCGCCGCGAGATCGCGGAGGCGTGCCGGGCGGCGGGGCGGGAACCGGCCGGGGTGGTGCTGACCGCCGTGACCAAGACCCAGCCGGAGGAGGCCCTTCAGGCGGCGCTCGCGGCCGGCCAGCGCGTGTTCGGGGAAAACCGGGTGCAGGAGGCGCAGGCGCACTGGGCCGCACGTCGGGCGGGCGCGCCTGACCTTGAGCTGCGGCTGATCGGCCCCCTGCAGACAAACAAGGCCGCCGACGCCGTGGCCCTGTTCGACGTCATCGAGACGCTGGACCGCGAGAGACTGGCCGACGCCCTCGCCGCCGCGGCGGACAAGGCGGGGCGGACGGTGCGGGTGCTGATCCAGGTCAACACCGGGGCTGAACCGCAGAAGGCCGGCGTCCGGCCGGAAGACGCCGACGCCCTGATCCGCTACGCACGCCAGGCGGGCCTGACGGTCGAGGGGCTGATGTGCATCCCGCCGGCGGACGAGGCGGCCGGCCCGCACTTCGCCCTGCTGCGGAAGATCGCGCGCCGCAACCGGCTTGAGACGCTGTCGATGGGCATGAGCGGCGACTACCGCACCGCGATCCGCTTCGGCGCCACCCATGTGCGGCTCGGATCGGCCCTGTTCGGGGAACGAAACCGCCCCGAAACGCCCTCTAGAGACTGAAAACCGCTCCGCTTCGGGTCCAACCCTTGGCGGAACGTCCGACGCTCGCCATTCTGGTAATCATGCCCACGCCCAAGACGATCCTGATCATCGACGACGACGACGACCTGCGCGAGGCGCTGGCCGAGCAGCTGGCCCTGCATGAGGCGTTCCGGCCGGTGCAGGCCTCGACGGCGGCCGAGGGGGTCAGGCTGGGCCGCGAGACCCGGGCCGATCTGATCCTGCTCGATGTCGACCTGCCGGATATGGACGGGCGCGAGGCGTGCCGCCTGCTGCGCAAGGCGGGGGTTTCAACCCCGATCATCATGCTCACGGGCCAGACGTCGGACTCCGACACGGTTCTGGGTCTCGACGCCGGCGCGAACGACTACGTCGCCAAACCCTTCCGCTTTGCCGTGCTGCTGGCCCGCATCCGGGCCCATCTGCGCAGCCACGAACAGTCCGAGGACGCCGTTTTCCGCATCGGCCCCTATGAGTTCCGCCCGGCCGCCAAGGCCCTGTCGGCGCCGGAGGGCCGCAAGATCCGGCTGACGGAAAAGGAG
>JBGTSL010000185.1:0-4562 GCA_041940325.1 Brevundimonas sp. | reverse complement strand
CCAGGCCGGCACGCGCGGCTTCCAGCGTGGCCTCGGCGGCGTCGATGCGGTTTTCCAGTTCCAGCGCGGCGTTCTGCGTCGCCATCGCGTCGACCGCCGAACCGGTGCCGCCGGCCAGCCGCGCCTTGCAGGTGCGCTGCACGACCCAGAAGCTTGTCGCGATCAGGGCGTTGCCGCCGAAGGCGAAGATCACGCCTGAGGTATGCAGGGGCCGCAGACGGCCGAAATTCAGCCAGCCGTGTTCGGGGAAATAGAAGATCTCGGGCCACGACAACTGGGCGGCGATGAAGACGCCGACCGCCATGCCGACCACCCCCCAGAACATGGTGGCGACGACGCCGGCGCGGATGACGCCGTCCTCGTAGCGTGTCGGGTCCGAGCGGAATCGTCCGTTGGCGACGCCGATGGTCATGGCGGCCAGCGCGACGACCGAGGCCGCCATCATGAAATAGCCGTGAAAGCGGAAGGCCGCATCGTCGGTGAAGGCGGTCGCCAGCAATGCGGCGACGGCTGCGACGCCCACGAACAGGAACAGGGCGACGACGTCGCCGGGCGTATCGGTATCCTGTGCGGCAGTGATCGGCATTCGGCTGGGCCCCTTTGACAGAGGCCCCTGCGTGCTCGGAATCGCCTGACGCCGCTTTGCGCGAACGCAAAGCCGATCCAGGAAATATGATGTCCAGTGCGGGTTCGGAGGATCTCTGATGCAAGGCAGCGACATTCAATCCCGGACGCTTGGATCCCTTCTGATCATGGCGGGCGTCGCTCTGGCGGCCGTGTCGGCGGCGACCGCGCTCGCCGCCGCCGGCCATATGGCCGGCGCAGCCATGTGCGGCCCCGTGACAGAGCATTGCATCCTCTGCGTGGCGGCGGTCGCCAGTCTGCTGGCGTCGTCGGGCGTGATCGCTTCCGGGGCCTTGCTGCGATGGCCTTCGGGCTTCGTTCAACTCCGCACCCGCCGGGCCTGAAGTCGGACCCTGACCCGGCGTTCAGACGCCCTGCGCCAGGGCGCTTCGCACCGCGCTCAGGAGGGCGTCGGTCAGGAGGGGCTTCTCGATGATCGGCACGCCGGCCGAGGCCGCGCGCATACTGAGATTCTTCCGCGGATTGGTCGTGATAAGCACCGCCGGCATGCGCACGCCTTTTTCGCGAAGCCGGATCAGAAGGTCCAGGCCGTCGGCCCCGGGCAGATGATAGTCCAGCACGAGGCATCCGCCGCCCCGCGGCAGGTCGCCGGACGCCAGCAGACTTTCGGCGTCATTGAAGCTGCGAACCTCGATCCCCTCCAGGTCAAAGGAGAACTGCACGGCGTGCGTGACGGCGGGATCGTCATCGACAAGGAAGACGATGGGCCGCGAATCGGGTGGGGAGGGGAGCGGGGTCACGCGCAGATGGATTCCAGACGGCCGCGCTGCAGCAGGCGCACATGCCGGGTGGAGCGGGCCTCGATCAGTCCTTCGCTCTGCAGCTGGGACAGGGTCCGCGAAACCGTGTGGATGGTCAGGCCGACATGGTCGGCGATATCCTGCCGCGTCATCGGCAGGTCAATGAACTCCGGATGTCCGAGGCGTTCGGCGAACTCGAGCAGGAAGGCGACGACGCGTTCGGTCGCGCCCTGGCGGGACAGGATCAGGGCGTGGTCCTCGCTCCGGTGGAAGGCCCGGACCGTGACCTGCCACAGGGCGCGGGCCAGACCGATGTCCGTGGCGGCGCTTTGCGCCAGATCCGCGCGCTCGATCGCCGAGGCGTGGACGACGCCCAGGGCTTCGGCGGTGGTGGCGTGCTCGACGCCGGCCTCGAGACCGACGAAGTCGCCGGGCAGGTGGAAGCCGGTGACCTGCCGACGCCCGTCGCTGAGCAGGCGATAGCTCACCGCCGCCCCTCTCAGGATGCGGTACACCAACCGGACGCGTTCGCCCTGCCGGAAGAGCTGCTCGCCCGGCGCGAATGGCGACCGCGGGGCGGCCGACGCATGGGCGAAGACCGCGCAGAGATGGCAGTCCGGCGTCTCGGAAGGCGGCGTGGCGATCGGCTGGTCCGTAACGTCGCAGATGCGGAGAGCGGTCATCGAGGCGGTCCAATGAACTTGAGCCGCCAGGTTACGATCGGCCCGGACCCGCCGATATTCGGGAGTGCCCCCTAGGGGTTTTACCGGAGTCGACGCCGCCGGCCGGGCGCGTCCAGGGTGCGAAGATCGGCGCCATCGGCGGCGCCTGGAATCGGCATGCCCATCCCCTTCGACCCGGAAATCCTGCGCGGCTCAGACATGTTCTCAGGCCTTACGGCCGAGGCGCTCGAAGCGGTCGTCGCGGCGGGTTCGGTGCGCCGGCTGCCGGCTGGAACCCGAATCTTCGCCCAGGGCGATCCCGGCGTCAGCGGCCACAGCCTGCTCGAGGGACGGGTCAAGATCGTCCAGATCCGCGCGGACGGAGGGCAGTCGGTGCTCCGCTTCATCGGCCCCGGAGAGATGTACGGCACCGTCGCCGCCCTGATGAATCAGGCCTTTCCCGCCGACGCGGTCGCCGTGGTCGACAGCGTCGAAATCTGGTGGAGCATCCCGACGCTCCGCCAGCTGATCCGGCAGCATCCCGAGATCGGGCTGCGCTCGACCGCGGCCGCGGGCGCGCGGCTGATGGACCTCCAGAGCCGCATGGGCGAACTGACGGGTGAACGGGTCGAGCAGCGGCTCGCCCGCACCCTGCTGCGGCTGATGGACAAGGCCGGGCGTCCCACCGGCGCCGGGATCGAGATCGACTTTCCGATCACCCGCCAGGACCTCGCCGAGATGGCGGGATCGACCCTGCACACCGTCAGCCGCACCCTGGCGGCCCTGGACCAGCGCGGCGTCACAGGAAGCGCGCGCCGCCGCATCGTCGTGCGCGACCCGCGCGCCCTGGCCCACCTGGCGGAGACCGGTCTCGACTGAGCCGCTCCGCCCCGGTCGAAGACAGGGCGGGACCGAAGCCCCGCCCCCTCCTCCGCCCTTCAATCAACGCATCTGGGCCAGCATCGAGGTGAAGCGCCGCCGCGCCAGGGGCGGCGTGCGCGCCACGGCCGTGGTGACGGCCGCGAGGTTGGAGTCCGCGGGCCCGACCTGGACCAGCCCGACCATCCCCATGCTGTAGTGGGGCGCGCATTTCACGCCATAGACGCCCGGCTGGGTCACGCGCAGGACGAACTCGCGTCCCATGGGTCCCCGTTGCACGGTCGCACCGGCCGGGATCATGCCGGCGATGGTCTCCGCGTTGTGGCCCGGGTCGGTCGGGACGTAGCGGATGGTGTCGCCGGGACGCGCGTGCACGACCGCCGGCGAGAAGACCATCGTGCCGCCCGGGCCGCGATTGAGCATCTGCACCGTATGTTCGGCCGCCGCAGCCTGGCCTGCCGCGATCAAGGCGGCGCCGGCGCAGACGATCGGGAGAATTTTCCGGAACATGACGTGATCCTTCAGAGGTGAATGCCGGAGACGTTCGCGGCATGGCCTTGTTCTATTCTTCGGGGCGGCCGGAACGTTGTGGTCGAACAAACGCGGACCTCCGTAGTGTCCCGGATGTCCGGGACAGCCGCGCCGTCGCCGTGCGCCCTGGTCTCCGAACTTCTCAATCCGCTCGTGGCGGGACTCACCGACCGAGGACGAGGCGAGGCGGTCGTTGCGCTGGGACAATCCGCGTCGCGGCTGAATCAGGGAGCCTCCCGGGGAAGGAGTCTTCCCATGGCGTTCGACAACCCCCTCGCGGCCGATATCTGGTCGAGCAAATACCGCTTCAGGCCCACGGAGGGCGCCGGCGACGATAGTGTGGAGCAGACCTGGGCGCGGGTGGCGGCGGCGATCGCCGAAGCCGAGACGCCGAAGCTGCGCCGGCGTTGGCGCGAGCGGTTCGCCGGGGCCCTGTCCGACTTCCAGTTCCTTCCCGCCGGGCGGATCATGGCCGGGGCCGGCACCGGCCGGAACGTCACCCTGTTCAATTGCTTCGTCATGGGCACGACGCCGGATGACCTGAGCGGCATCTTCGAGGCGGTGCGCGAGGCCGCCGTGACCATGCAGCAGGGCGGCGGCGTGGGCATGGACTTTTCGACCATCCGCCCGTCGGGCGCGCCGGTGAAGGGCGTCGGGGCCGACGCCTCGGGACCGCTCAGCTTCATGGACGTGTGGGACTCGATGTGCCGCACCATCCTCTCGGCCGGCCAGCGGCGCGGCGCCATGATGGGTTGCCTGCGCATCGACCACCCGGACGTCGAGGCCTTCATCGACGCCAAGCGCGACCCGGCCCGGCTGAGGAATTTCAACGTCTCGGTGCTGGTCCCCGACGCCTTCATGGAGGCGCTGCAGGCCGACGCCGACTGGCCCCTCGTCTTCGGCGGCCAGACCTTCCGCACCGTCCGCGCCCGCGACCTCTGGAACCGGCTGATGCAGGCCACCTACGACGTGGCCGAGCCGGGGGTGATCTTCGTCGACCGGGTCAACGCCCAAAACAACCTCGCCCACTGCGAGACCATCTCGGCGTCAAACCCCTGCGGCGAGCAGATGCTGCCGCCCTACGGCGCCTGCCTGCTGGGCTCGA
>JBGTSL010000184.1:0-4568 GCA_041940325.1 Brevundimonas sp. | reverse complement strand
ACCGGCGACCGTGTGCCGCGCCCCGACAGCGTGCACGACCTCGCGGTTGGGCAAGCCGAGCAGCAGGCGGCTCACTCGCCCCGGACCCGATTCCGGCGCGAGGATGCGCGTCGCTTCCGCCGCTTCGGCTGCGCGCGTCTCCGGATCCCCGTGCGGCGTCGGCTCGCCGTTGGTCATGTCGACGAGCAGCACGTCGTGCCCCTGCTGCGCGAGACGCGCGATCGTCCCGCCCATGCCGAGTTCCTGGTCGTCGGGATGCGGGCCGATGATGTCGAGCCCGGTCTTCTCCTGCATCTCGGCCGCGCCCCCGGCGTGGTCGAGATGGCCGTGCGTGATCCAGATGGCGTCCAGGGTAAGGCCCTGTTTGGAGACGGCGCCGAGCAGGGCGTCGACCGCGGCCCCGGGGTCGATGATCGCAGCCTTCATCGTGTGGCGGCACCAGACGAGGGTGCAGTTCTGCTGCAGCGGGGTGACCGGGAAGACGGCGACGCCGATGGGGGGAGGGGACTGGTCCATGGCGGCTGGATAGCGCCTCCCGCCGCCGTCTGGAACCCGGACGGGTGCGGGTTCACATTGACCTTTCGGGCGGTCATCGACATAAGGGCGGGCTTCAAAGGCGCCGCCTCGCAAGGGCGGCCCTTGTTGCTTTACCCACACCGCGCAGCGCCAGCCTCACAGGCGCCGCCCCAGAGCGTCAGAATCCCGACCATGCAAGTCGTCGAAAAGTCCAACGAAGGCCTCAGCCGCGTGATCGCGGTGACCATTCCCGTCGCGGAGCTGAACCAGAAGCTGGACGCCAAGCTGAAGGAAGTCGCGCCGCAGATGAAGCTGAAGGGCTTCCGTCCCGGCAAGGTGCCGACCTCGCACGTCAAGAAGACCTTCGGCCGCGACCTGATGGGTGAAATCGTCAACGAGGCGCTGAACACCTCCAGCCAGAAGGCCCTGGACGAGGCGAAGGTCCGTCCCGCCGCCCCGGCCGAGATGAAGCTGACCTCGGACATGGACAAGGTCATCAAGGGCGAGGACGACCTGGCCTATGAGATGTCGCTGGAAGTGATGCCGGAGTTCACTCCGGTCGACGTCAAGACGCTGAAGCTGAAGCGCCCGACCTATGAGGCGACCGACGCCGACCTCGACGAGGCGCTGACCGAACTGGCCGGCCAGGCCAAGTCCTACGAGGACAAGAAGGGCAAGACCGTCAAGGCCGCCGAGGGCGACGAGGTCACCATCGACTTCCTCGGCAAGCTGGACGGCGAGCCGTTCGAAGGCGGCGCGGCCGAAGACGCCCAGCTGGTGATCGGCTCGGGCCGCTTCATCCCCGGCTTCGAAGAGCAGCTGAAGGGCGCCAAGGTCGGCGAGGAGAAGGTCCTCAACGTGACCTTCCCCGAGGACTATCAGGCCAAGCATCTGGCCGGGAAGGCCGTGACCTTCGACGTCAAGGTCAAGGCCATCAAGGCTGAGGCCGAGGCGACCATCGACGACGAGTTCGCCAAGCGCATCGGCCTGGACTCGCTGGACAAGCTCAAGGAGCTGCTGCGCGACAACCTGAACCAGCAGTACAAGGGCGCCGCCCGCTTCAAGCTGAAGCGCGCCCTGCTCGACGAGCTGGACAAGGCCCACGACTTCCCGCTGCCGCCCAAGATGGTGGACGCCGAATTCGATGGGATCTGGGGTCAGGTGCAGGCCGACAAGGAAGCCGGCAACCTGCCGGAAGAGGACGCCAAGAAGTCCGAGAAGAAGCTCAAGGAAGAGTACCGCAAGATCGCCGAGCGCCGCGTGCGCCTGGGTCTGGTGCTGGCCGAGATCGGCCGCGCCAACAACGTCCAGGTTTCCGATCAGGAGCTCAACAACGCCATCATGAACGAGGCCCGCAACTATCCGGGCCAGGAGCGTCAGGTGCTGGACTTCTACCGCCAGAACCCCAACGCCGCCGCCCAGATGCGCGCTCCGATCTACGAGGAGAAGGTCTGCGATCTGATCTTCGACCAGGCCAAGGTGACCGACAGCAAGATCACCAAGGAAGAGCTGCTCAAGGAAGACGACGACCTCTAGACGTCGACCGGGCTTCCTACCCCTGCCGGGCCGGAGTGCTGCTTCTCGCTACCCGTGTCCCGTGATACGCTCGTAACCGTCGGCTGAGAGCCGGGGGGAGCGTGGCCATGTCGCTGATTGCCTTGTTGACCGCGTTGGCCCTGGTTCAGGAACCGGCGCAGGCTGCGGCCCCGGCGCCGCAGGAGCCGCCGGCCATCGCCCTCGAAGAGGTCGTCGTCGAGGGGCGGCGTCTCGAGGACCTGACCCGGGAATTCGTCGACGAAGTCTCGGCGCCGCCGCGCAACCGCGGACTGGCGCGCTGGCGGAGCGGGGTCTGCGTGGGCGTCACCGGGATCCGCCGGGACATCGCCCAGCACATCGCCGACCATGTCTCCCGGGTGGCCCTCCAGTACGGGCTGAGGCCGGGCGATCCCGGCTGTTCGGCAAACGTCCTCATTGTTTTCGACGAGGACGGTCAATCGCTGGGCGAAGCGATGGTCGAACGGCGGCGGCGGATTTTCCACCTGGGCGTCGGAGGCCTCGACCGCGGCAATGCGGCGCTCGATGATTTCCGCTACTCCGACCGGCCGGTCCGCTGGTGGCATGTCAGCGTGCCGACGAATGCCCACACGGGCGAGGTCGGCATCCGGCTGCCGGGTGGGAGTGCTCCGATGATTCCGGGAGAGGGCCTGGTCAACAGGGGGCGGTGGCTCCGTGACGACCTGAACAAGGTGATCATCGTCGTGGACGGCGAGAAGATCGACGGGTTCGGCCTGCCGCAGCTGGGTGACTACCTTTCGATGGTGGCGCTGGCCCAGATCGATCCGGAGGGGGACACCGGCGGCTTCTCGACCATCCTCAACCTGTTCGACGATCCGGAGGGCAGTCCCGGCCTGACCGGCTGGGACCGCGCCTATCTGGACGCCCTCTACACCGGGCCGTCCGAGCGAATCCGCGACAGCGACCAGACCCGGCAACTGCTGCGCAATCTGCGGGAAGCGCGGGCGGCGGAACTCGAAGGCGGCGGCCTGTTGTAGGCCTGCCGTCGGCTTCGGAAACACCTCATGACCAGTTGGGCTCTTATCGCCGCGATGCTTACGGCGCTCGCGTCGCCCCAGTATCCGCCGGCCGGAAGCCCGCCGTCCGCGCAGGATCCGCCGCAAACCACCGCCACCCTCGAGGATGTGGTGGTCGAGGGGCGGCACCCGCCGGTCACCCGGGAATCGGCCGCGGCCTTCGTCGATCAGGTTTCGAGCCGGCCCTACGGCGCCCTGACGCTGGCGCGGTGGGAGACCCCCGTCTGCCCCGAGATCGTCAACCTCGAAGGCGGCAAGCCGGCGATGATCCTGGCGAGAATACGGGCCCGCGCGGTGCAGGCCGGCGCGCCCGTGGCCGGGGACGACTGCCGGCCGAACGTCTCGATCGTGATGACCGCCGACGGATCAGCCACCGCCACCGATTTCGTCGACTACGCGCCGCGCGCCTTCCGGTCGTCGGCGGGTCGCGTCCAGCGAAACCCGGACGACCTGAGAGCCTTCAGGGCCTCGGACGCGCCCATCCGGTGGTGGCATGTCTCGAGCCTCTACGACACGCGCCGCCGGGTCTTCATCGGCGGATCCCGCAAACGGCCGGGCGTCGTCAACACCGATGGCGAGGTCTACTTCAATCAGAACCGGCGGCAGGCGTTTCTGTCCGCCCTTGTCATCGTCGACGTCAGTCGGCTGAGCTCGATCGATCTGAATACGCTGGCGGACTATCTGGCCCTGGTGATCCTCGCCGAGATCAATCCCCGGCCGGCAGGTTCGACCTTCCCCTCGATCCTCAATCTCTGGGAAAACCCGGCGCGAGACGGCTCCCTGACGTCCTGGGACATCGGTTACCTCAGGGGACTCTATGCGGGAGATGTCCGTATCAGCGGGTCTGCCGTCGCGGTCGAGACAGGATATCAGCAGTCGGAAATCGCGCGCGGCGTGCTGGATGCTGTCCTTGGGTCGGCCGCGGATGAATGACAGGGTGCGCGACGCCGGCCGGATGCAGTTTCATGCGCGCCTTGCGTCAACGGGCTGGTGACGCGATATCCTGTCAAACAGGCGCGCGACCGGTGAGTCGCGGCCACAGCATCCCGAGAAGGCCTGAATGCGCGATCCGATCGAACTGATGAACATGAACCTCGTCCCCATGGTGGTGGAGCAATCCAGCCGGGGCGAGCGGGCCTTCGACATCTTCTCGCGCCTGCTGCGCGAGCGGATCATCTTCCTGACCGGGCCCTTCGAGGACGGCATGGCCTCGCTGATCTGCGCCCAGCTGCTGTTCCTGGAATCGGAGAACCCGAAGAAGGAGATCAGCATGTACATCAACAGCCCCGGCGGTCAGGTGACCTCGGCGCTGGCGATCTACGACACCATGCAGTACATCCGCCCGGACATCTCCACCTTCTGCGTCGGCCAGGCGGCGTCGATGGCGGCGGTGCTGCTCGCCGCCGGCGCCAAGGGCAAGCGCACCATGCTGCCCAACAGCCGCGTCCTGATCCACCAGCC
>JBGTSL010000183.1:0-4575 GCA_041940325.1 Brevundimonas sp. | reverse complement strand
GGCTTCCTCGAGGCCAACGGCATCGTGCTCGAGCCGTGGCAGCTGGCCATGTGGGCCATCCCCACCGCCGTCGCCGCCCTGCTCGTCCACGGCTTCCGCCTGCTGCGGCTGGACCGCGCCATCGCGCAGGAGGCGGGCCGGTGATCACGCTCGACTGGGTCTATATCTTCGCCGGCCTGACCTTCGCGGCCTTCTCCACCCTGACGGTGCTCGACCGCGACCATCCCCGGCGCTTCGGGACGGCGGCCTTCTGGGGTCTGCTGGCGGTCAGCTTCCTGTTCGGATCCTATCTGGGCGACCTCGGCAACGGGGCCCTGGTGCTGGCGCTCGCGGCCCTGGCCGGGTTCCGCCTGCTGGGCCAGAGCCGGCCGCCGACCACCTCGCCCGGAGAGCGCGCCGAAAGCGCCGAGCGGCGCGGCAACTGGCTGTTCGTTCCGGCCCTGATGATACCCGCGGTGGCCATTCTCGGCGTGCTGGTGCTGGAGAAGGTCGAGATTCTGGGGGTCCCGCTGTTCGGCGAGGAACAGCCGACCATCATCGCCCTTGGCCTCGCCGTCGCCATCGCCCTGGCCGGCGCCATGGCCTGGCTGAGGCCGCCCGCCCTGGCCCCCCTGCAGGAAGGCCGCCGGCTGATGGACTCGGTCGGCTGGGCCGGCATCCTGCCCCAAGCCCTGGCGGCGCTGGGCGCCGTCTTCGTCATCGCCGGCGTCGGCGACCGGATCGGCGAGCTGTTCGCCAGCTATCTGCCGCTCGACACCCGGCTGGCGGCGGTGGTCGCCTACTGCGTCGGCATGGCCCTGTTCACCTTCATCATGGGCAACGCCTTCGCCGCCTTCCCGGTGATGACCGCCGCGGTCGGCCTGCCGATCGTGGTCTTCCAGTTCGACGGCAATCCGGCGGTGGTCTGCGCCATCGGCATGCTGGCCGGCTTCTGCGGCACCCTGACCACGCCCATGGCGGCCAATTTCAATGTCGTGCCCGCCGCCCTGCTCGACCTGCCGGACCGCGACGCGCCGTTCAACGGCGTCATCCGGGCGCAGCTGCCCACCGCCGCCATCCTGCTCGCGACCAACATCGTGCTGATGTATCTGCTGGCCTTCCGGTTCTGAGCATGACCCATCGCCTGACGCCGCAAATCGCCGCCCTTTACGCCCGCACCGCCATGGGCCACGTGACGCGCGAATATCCGCACAAGCTGGACCACGTCATGGGCGGGCCGGGCGACGTGAAGGGGCCGCGCGACCTGCACCCGATCTTCTTCGGCAGTTTCGACTGGCATTCGTGCGTGCATGGCTGGTGGACCCTGTTCACGGTGCTGCGGCTCCATCCCGGCCTGCCGGAGGCGGCCCAGATCCGGGCCCTCGCCGATGACCTGTTCACGCCCGGGAATGTGGCCGTCGAGACCGTCTACCTGGCCCGCCCCGAAAGCCGCGGCTTCGAGCGGCCCTATGGCTGGGCCTGGCTGCTGATGCTGGCGGCGGAGCTGGAGCGGCACGGCGACGGCCGGGCCGACACCCTGCGGCCCCTGACCCGGGCCTTCGCCGACCGGTTCAAGGCCTTCCTGCCGCTGGCCGACTATCCGGTCCGGGTCGGGACCCATTACAACACCGCCTTCGCCCTGAGGCTGACGCTGGACTACGCCGAGGTCGCCGGCGACGAGGCCCTCGCCGCCCTGTGCCGCGAGCGCGCCGGGCGCTGGCATTCCGCCGACCGCGACTGCCCGGCGTGGGAGCCATCGCAGGACGAGTTCCTGTCTCCGGCGCTGATGGAGGCGGCGCTGATGCGGCGGGTGCTGGAGCCCGGCGACTTCGCCCGCTGGTTCGACGCCTTCCTGCCCCGGCTGGAGCAGGGAGAGCCCGCCACGCTGTTCCGGCCGGCGGGCGTCAGCGACCGGTCGGACGGCAAGATCGCCCATCTCGACGGCCTCAACCTGAGCCGGGCGTGGTGCTGGCGCGAAATCGCCGCGTCGCTGGACGCCGCGGACCCGCGCCGCGCCGTCGCCCGGGAAGCGGCCCGGGTTCATCTCAACGCCGCCCTGCCCCACGTGACCGGCGACTATATGGGCGAGCACTGGCTGGCCAGCTTCGCCCTGCTGGCGCTTCTGGCGGAAGAATAGACGCGGGCGTCCTACTTTGCACCCGGCTCCACGAAACGACACTGGGCCGCGGGCGCAAGGGCGCGGCAGGCTGTCTGGAACCCCGCCGGATCGGGGCGGCGCCCGTCGCCGATCCACTGCTCCAGCGCCGCCAGGGCCGTCAGGTAGCCGCCGTCGGCGAGTTTGCTGTGCTGATCCTCGTCCGTCGCCGCCTGGACCAGCAGGTGCGAGCGGCCGGCGGCGGCGACGATGGCGGCGTAGACGGCTTCGGAGCGGTAGCTGACGACCGGGTCGCGCAGGGCGTGCAGGGTCAGGGTCGGCAGGACGATCAGGCCGGACAGGTCCGCATCGTAGGCCAGCCGGGCGACCGCGTCCGGATCGGCGGTGAAGCGCTCCACCCCCGCATTCAGCGCCTCGTCGTCCGACGAGCCGCGATAGACGACGGCGCTGTTGTCGAACGGATTGCCGCCGTTCAGCCTGCGATGGACCAGATCCTGAAAGGTGAAGGTCGCCCAGGCCAGGTGGCTGACCAGCTGCTCTTCGCCCACGCCGGTGACCGCGAGGATGTCGCGAAGGCGGCGGGCCTCGGCCGGGGTCCGGTCGCGGGCGCCCTTGTCGAGGCCGGTGCAGGCCTCGACCCGGCGGCGCAGCTCGGCCCGGGTCATCTCCGCGCCCGGCGGCAGGCCCTGCCAGACCGGGTAGGCGGGTTCGTCCGGAGCCGGATGGTTGCGGCAGTAGAACTGGTAGACGGCTCTCAAGCCGGCGCGGAACTGGTAGGCGCGCGTGCCGCCGGAGACGACACCGTTGGTGAGCAGCACGCCGTCATAGTTGCGCCCGCCTTCGACATCGAGGGCGTAGAGCTCCGAGGCCTTGGCCGCGACGTTGCCGCCCCACGACTGGCCGTGCAGGATCGTGCGATCCGGCGGGCCGAAGTGGGCCCAAAAGACCTTCCGGCTGTTGTCGACGTCCTCCGCCGCCATGCGGACGCCGTAGCCGCCGCGCCGGTAGGTCGAGCCGACCCAGGCGTAGCCCTGACGCACCATGACCGAAAAGCGGTCGAGGTCCTCGAGGGGATCGGCGGCCTCCGGTTCGTCCATGCGGGGACCGCCGTGGGCGTGAACGATCAGCCGGCGGTTCCAGTCGGCGGGCATGGCGATGACGTACCAGGCGCCGTTGGCGTCCCGACCCGACAGGCAGGAGACCCCCGCCCCGACCGACGCCGGGCAGTCGACCGGAGTCGTTTCGGGGTCCTGGGCCCGCGCGAGGCCGCCGCCGGCCAGCAGCGCCGCGATCGTCAGTACAGCCAGACGCATCATGGACACCTACCCTTGTGGCGGGGGCGCGAACCGGGCCCGGATCGCGCCCCCGCGTGACCTCAGAACGACTTGGAGATGTTGACGTACCACGACCGGCCGTAGGGCCGCTGGACCGAGCCGAGATAGCCGTCCTGGGCCAGGGAGGGCCCCTCGTCGGTCAGGTCGCGCACGCCGATCCGCAGCCGCGTGCCCGAGGCCGGGCCGGCGTTCTCGAACTCGTACTGGCCGTACAGGTTCGCCACCATCTGCTCCTCGACCACCCAGGGCCGGCCGGTGTCGCTGAGCAGGCCGGTCTGCCGGACGTCGCTGACGTACTGGGTGGAGAGGCCGGCGCGCCACGGGCCGTGGCGCCAGATGAAGGTGGTCGAGACCTTCCATTCGGGGCGGCCGTTCTGGGCGATCAGCTGGCTGGAGTCGGGCAGCGGCGTCAGCGGATCGATCACGCCCGACTCACGCGCGGCGTACAGGGTGTCGATCAGGTCGCCGGGCTCGCGCGAATATTCGAGCAGCTGCGAGGCGTTGAGGCGGAAGATGAAGGTGCCCCAGTCGGTGCGGCGCTTGGCCCAGGAGAAGCCGAAGTCGAGCCCTTCCACCGTCTGCGGCAGCAGGTTGATGAAGCGGTCGTTGACCGAGACGATGTCGCCCACCGGGTCGAGGCCGGAGCCGGTGAAGAAGGCGATGTCGTCGGCGTCGGGCGCGTCGCGCACCACGTTCGGGTTCGACCCGCCCTCCATGCGGTACAGATAGTCGAGGGCGAAGGCCGCCTGGGCGCCAAGCAGGCCGACGATCTTCTCCTGTTCGATCTTCCAGCGGTCGACGGTGAAGGTCACGTCGCCCCAGAACTCCGGCAGGAAGCGCGGCTGGAACACCAGTCCGTAGGACATGTTGGTGCTCTCCTCCGGCTCGAGATCCGGATTCCCCGCAACCAGCAGAGACACGCTGTCCGACCGCGAGCACTCGTTCATCGAGGCGATGGTTCCGTTGCGGATATCGACCTCGCACCGGTAGTAGTCGTCGCCGCTGGCGAGGCGGGCGTACTGGGTGGCGTTGACCTGCTCCAGGTTGGGGGCGCGGAAGCCCTCGGAATAGGAGCCGCGGAAGCGGAGGCCGTCGATCACGTCCCAGGCGGCGGCGATCTTGGGCTTGGCCACCGAACCGAAGTCC
>JBGTSL010000182.1:0-4605 GCA_041940325.1 Brevundimonas sp. | reverse complement strand
CCCTGGTCGCGCCGGGCGCACGTTTCCGCTATGCCTTCACCCCGCCCGACTCCGGCACCTACTGGTACCACCCGCACTGCAACACGCTGACCCAGATGGGGCGCGG
This sequence comes from Brevundimonas sp., assembly GCA_041940325.1. GTDB lineage: Bacteria > Pseudomonadota > Alphaproteobacteria > Caulobacterales > Caulobacteraceae > Brevundimonas. Next base: position 4,499 of record JBGTSL010000182.1, on the reverse strand, counting down.
CCTGACCGGGCTGCTGATCGTCGAGGAACCGGACGAGCCCGGCTTCGACAGCGAGGTGCTGCTCAACCTGCGCGACTTCCGCCTCGGCGAGGACGGCCAGTTCATCGCCGCCTTCGTGCCGCGCCAGTCGGCCCGCGCCGGCACCTTCGGCACGGTGCTGACCGCCAACTGGCGCCGGAACCCGGTCTATGACGCGCCCGCCGGCGGCCTCGTCCGGCTGCGCCTCGCCGCCACCGACGTCACCCGCGTCTACAGGCTCAGGCTGGAGAACGCCGCCGCCCGGGTCATTGCGCTCGACGCCAACCCGGTGCCGGCGCCGTTCGCCCTGGCCGCGACGGAGGATATCGCGCTCGGTCCCGGCCAGCGCATGGACCTGGCCGTCCGGATGCCGGCGGAGGAGGGGAGCGCGTTCGTGCTCGAGACGCTGGCCGGCACCCGCGTCGTGCCGCTTGCGACGCTGCGCGCCGTCGGCGCCGACCTGGGGCGCAGCCTCGACGAGTTGGCTTCCCTGGCCGCCAACCCGGTGCCCGAGCCCGACCTCGCCGCCGCCGAAACCATCCCGTTCGAGTTCACCGCCACCGCCGACGCCAATGCGGTGCAGAGCTTCTGCGGCTCGCTCGGCTACACTTTCTGGGCGATCAACCGCCAGGCCTGGCCGGGCGACATCCCCGACCCCGGCGGCCCGCTCGCCGTGCTGAAACAGGGCCGCAGCTACGTGTTCAGCCTGATGAACCGCACCCCGCACACCCACCCGATCCATCTGCACGGCCTTGCCTTCCGGTTGCTTCGCTCGAACAAGCGGGCGCTGAGGCCGCTCGTCACCGACACCGCGCTCCTGCTGCCCGACGAGCGCATCGACGTCGCCCTGGTCGCCGACAACCCCGGCGACTGGGCCTTCCATTGCCACATCATCGAGCACCAGAAGACCGGCATGACCGGCTACATCCGGGTGGAGTAGGTCATTCCCGGATCTGTTTCCCTGCTGGCTCAACAGACATCGGGCGGCTTCGGGAGGGGTACTGACGCGACACGACCACTCGGGCCACACTGCAGCGGGACCGGACAACGGCGATCCGCAGCTTCGCTTCTCCCTCCCTCGGAACGGGGGAGGGTCGGGGAGGGGGCATCGGCGCCGGTGGCGGCAACTTGCGCAGTCCGGTGGCGAGAGACCTTTTGCCTGGGTAGCGCGGTTCCGGCATTCGCGGATCGCGCCCGACCCCCTCCCTGACCCTCCCCCGTTTCGGGGGAGGGGCGAAGTCCGCTTCGCCAGTCAACGTGGTGCACCCTCCCCGGGGACGGCAGCAGGCCTGTGACTCGGCGAGACACGATCAGGCTCACCCGAGCACGTCGGTTGCCTTGTGGTCCGCGTCGACGCCGTCGACCAGGATGACGTCGCCCTCCGAGTTCGCGGTGCGGAGCGGCAGGATCGCGCGATAGGCCGGCGACGCGTACCAACTGCGCGCGGCGTCCCGGTCGGGAAAAGCGATGACGATCAGGTCGCCCGGCCACGCCCCTTCCAGCGTCTCCTTGTTCCCGCCGTGCACGACGTAGCGGCCGCCGAAGGGCGCCAGGGTGGCGTCGATCCTGGCCAGGTAGTCGGCGATCGCGGGCCCCATCGTGACAGTGCGCAGATGGGCGACGGCATAGGCGGGCATGGCATGGTCTCCTGTATCGGTGAACGGCAGGAACCATGCCCCGGCGGGCGCGCCCGATCGATTACGTCGCAGGTAAAGGGCCGCGGCGCCGCTTACGGCAGGTCGCGGGCGACCCGGAACCCGTCGGGGTGGTAGTACTCCTCGTACCAGCGCCAGTCGGAATGGGTCGGCCCCGGACCGTAGCCGGCGGTGCCGCCCTTGATCACGCCGCTTGCGCAGCCCGGCTCGATCCAGGCGCTGCCGTCGGCCGGTGCGCCGGCGAAGCTGTCGTGCCAGCAGTCGGCGGTCCACTCCGCGACATTGCCGAGCATGTCGTGCAGCCCGAAGGCATTGGCCGCGCCGCTGCCGACCGGGTCGAGGAAGCAGTCCCAGCGCGCGCTGTCCGGCGTGGTCTGTTCGCTGCTGCCGGGATGGTTGTCGGCGCAGTCATACGGGCCCGCCGGCCCGGTGGCCGGCCAGCTGCCCGCGCCGGCGGCATACTCCCACTCGGCCTCGCTGGGCAGGCGATAGCTGTGGCCGGTCCGTGCCGACAGCCAGGCCAGATAGGCATCGATCACGGCTTCGTCGCGGAAGCCGATGATGAGCGGGTGGTCGTCGCCGAGCGTGCCGTACCAGAAGGAATCTTCCGGCCGGGGCACCTCCGGGCAGCCGCCGTCGGCGACGCAGGCTTCGTACTCGGCCCAGCTCAGTTCGAAACGGGCCAGCGCGAAATCCTGTGGGATTTCAACCTCATGCCGCGGCCGAGCGTATTCGTTGAGGATCCAGCCGGCGTCGTCCAGCGCCCCCATGGCGAAGCGGCCGGCCGGCACCACGATCATCTCGGGACAGTCCGCGCAGTCGCGGAAGCTCTCGCCGGCGGCCTGCGCCGTTGCGGCGGCGGCCAGCAGGATCACGGAACCGATCGATGCAGCGCGCATGGGCGCCTCCATCAGTACTGGGTGATATGGCTCTCCACCAGCCGGTCCGCGGCGTCGAAGCTGATCACCACCGCGTCCGGGTCGATATGATAGGGGTTGGTGCCGATCACATAGTGCAGCGCGCCGTCGACCACCGAATCCGGCGGGCCGAGCAGGTCGAGCACCGCCGCGCGCGTCATTCCAGGTTGCAGGTGCTCGTCCATCAGGTCCCAGGCCAGCGCATAGCGCGGGTTGTCCGACGACGAAAAATTGTCCTCCGAGACCGCCAGCGATCCCGCCCGCCACGCCGCGCCGTCGAACGCCGGATCGCCGGCGATCACCCGATCGTCGAGCAGGAGGGCCGCGACGGCCAGCACCAAGGCGGCGGTCGCAAGCGAAATGGCGATGCGGATTGAGGTCACGGTCGCACTACTCCGCCACGGCCAGCACGTCGAAGCCGGCGAGCATCAGCACCTCGTCGGCTTCGGGCCCGCTGCCGACCAGCAATGCGCAGGCCTGATCGGGGCGCAGCGTGCCGACATGGGTCCCGTCGTCGAGGACTGCCCGGCACACCCGGACCCGGTCCCCGCCGTTGCGCCAGACATCGAGGCCGATATCGCCGTTGCCGGCAGCACGGGCCGGCAGCCAGGTGAAGGCGGCCTGTCCCGCCACCAGGATCGAGAAGGCAGGCTCGATCGCTTCGCCGCCATCGCGGGCGATGCTGCAGCCGGTCGCCGTGCCGCTTGCGACGGTGCCGATCGTGGGCCGATCCGGCAGCCCGACGGCGCAGAGCGCCCGGCCGTCGTCCAGGCGCAGCGCGTCGTCCCCGATCTCGCTCGGCCGGGTTGCCCGCCAGACCACCCCTGGTGCCCCGACCACCTCGCCGCCGCTGACCAGCGGCGCCCCGCTGTGGTCCGTGTGCAGCTGCTGCAGGTCCGCCAGGCGGGCGCGCAAGGCCATATCCAGGCACGCCGCCAACGGCAGGGCGCTCGCGGAGCAGGCGTTGCGCTCGCGCAGGAAGGCGCGCTGCTCGTGCCGGATCTGGGTGGCGAGCGTCGGCCGCACGCTTTCCAGCAGGGCGAAATAGACGGTGGCGATCTGCTGGTCGAGCTTCGCCAGCTCCGGCTGCTCGCAGATCATGTGTTCCGCGGGGTTGGAGGCGGCGGCGCAATCGAAGCTCGGGTCGGCGGCGGCGGGCAGGGCCCACAGCCCGACAAGCGTTGCCGCCGCAATGCCGACAACCCGCGGCCGACGCCGCAAAGCCGGAACCTTGATCATCGCACGCCCATCCTCTGCCGCCTGTGCCCGGGTCGAGCCCGTGTTACCGCGCCATCTTACCAATGCGCGTGGCGAAATCGTGACGGTCGCGCGAGAGTTTCGGCATGCCGTGCGCGATACGGCTGGCCGCCTCAGAAGAACTCGTCCAGCAGGCGATAGAACGCGAGCGTCGTGGGATCGGGCGCAATGCCGTAGCGCTCGAAGAACGGCGCGTCGGAGAGCTTCTTCAGCCGCTCCGGGCATTGGCAGCCGCGCCAACCCTTGGCGTGGGAGTAGTCGTCGCAGAACCTGCCCCCACGGTCCGAGGCGCCGTTCCGGTTGCCGGGCATCTCGAAGGCGTCGGCCAGTGCGTCGCGGATCACGCCCGGCACCTGCGTCGATGACCAGAGCGTCAGCTTCCCGCGGCCCTTGTCGTAATCCGCCAGATAGCTGCGGTTTTCCATCGGCACGGGCGTGCGGCGGTACATGCGGAAGGTGGCGGATACACGGGCGGTGGCGTCCGCCATGGCCCCGGCGGCGTCGCCCTTTGGGAGCCCGGGTCGTCACGGCCCGCCCGGGGCCTCGCCGGCCACGCCCGGATGGTCAGGGGGGTGTCTTTCAGCCCCGACGGCGAGCGGATCGTCAGCGGCGATGAGGCCGGCACCGTCTTCGTGTGGGACGCCGCCACCGG
>JBGTSL010000181.1:0-4678 GCA_041940325.1 Brevundimonas sp. | reverse complement strand
GAGCTCGCGCATCATCATCATGTTGCTCTCCATCCGGCTTTCGTGAATCTCGACACGGCCGGCGACAGGACTGGAGACGCTGACGAGGCGATCGTCCACGGGGGCTGTCAGGGTCAGATAGCAGCCGGTGGCCTGGCGGCCGACCGGCGTCGGACGGCAAAGGGCGTCGGCGACCTCGACCGGGCTCGCGGCCGTCCCGCCGCCGTCAGCCGGCGCCCCGGGCGTGCAGGCCGCCAAGGCGAGAGAGGCTAGGGCGAGGAAGAGCGCGCGGGACATACGGAAAACCTTCTGAAGGTGGGCGGTCTATCGGGTGGCGCCTGGCCGGGCAAGGCGGCGGCCGGTCGCGGGTCAGCCTTCGCCGCGGGCGGCCTGTCGGGGGCTGAATTTCGGAGCCGGCGCGAGCCGCATGACCTCGGCCTGATAGCGATCATCGTCGCCGGCCAGGGCGAAGGGCAGGGCGTCGGCGCAGGCGTTCAGCAGGGCCTCAAGCCAAGGGTGGTCGGCCTTGTGGAAGTCACTGAGCACATGGGCATGGACCAATTTCGGATCGCCGGGGTGGCCGACGCCCATGCGGGCGCGCCTGAATTCCGGCCCGAGCTGACTGATCAGCGACCGCACGCCATTCTGGCCGGCGGCGCCGCCTCCCTTCTTCATCCGGAACCGGCCCGGGGCCAGGTCGATCTCGTCATGGAAGGCGATGACGTCGCCGGGCGTCAGCTTGTAGAAGCGCGCGGCCTCCCCGACCGCCCGGCCACTCTCATTCATGTAGGTCTGGGGCTTCATCAGCAGGACCTTGACCAGTCCCTTGGCCGTCTCGACCTCGCCCTCGCGGATAACTGACTGGAATTTGGCGCGCTCGGGCCCGAACGACCAGCGCCGCGCGATCTCGTCGGCGGCCATGAAGCCAATGTTGTGGCGGTTGCTTTGGTATTTCGGGCCCGGATTCCCGAGGCCGGCGATGATGATCATGGCGGGTTCCGGATAAGGAAACGGCCCCGTCCGTCGCCGGAGGGGGCCGTTCCAGTAGCAGCTTGTCGCGGGAGGATCAGCCCTCGGACGACTCTTCGGTCTCCTCCGCGGCCTGTTCCGTGGCCGGGACCTCGGCGGCTTCGGCTTCGGCGGCGACTTCAGCGTCGTGCGCTTCGTCAGCGGCGGCCGAGATCGCGGCCGAGGAGGTCTTGATCGAAGCGATCACGAAGTCGCGGTCGGTGATGGTCGGCTCGACGTCCTTCGTGCCCTTCAGGTCAGTCCAGCGGATGGTGTCGCCCAGCTTGTGGCCGGCCAAATCGACGATCAGGTCTTCCGGAATGTGGTCGGCGCGGACCTTCACCTCGACCGCGTGACGGACGATTTCCAGAGAGCCGCCCTGACGGAAGGCTTCGCACTGGTCCTGGTTGATGAAGTGGACCGGAATTTCGATCTTGATGGTCTGCTTCTCATCGACGCGCATCAGGTCGAAATGCATCGGACGGTCCGACACCGGGTCGAACTGCACGTCACGGGCGATGACCGGCTGGGTCTCGTCACCGTACTTGAGGGTCACCAGGTGGCCCAGCAGCTTGCCGGTGTAGAGCGACTTGCGGAAGTCTTTCTCGTTCACCGCAATGGCCACCGGGGCCTTGTCGCCGCCGTACAGCACGCCGGGGACCATGCCCGCACGACGCGTGGCGCGGGCGCCGCCGGTGCCGACGCCGTCACGGACGTCCACGTTCAGAATGATCTCGGCCATCTGGCTCGCCTCAACAACAGAAACGCCGCGCTGACGTAATCGCTCGCGCGGCGGGGTCCTCGAACCCTCGAATTCAAGAGCGCGGGCTATTACACGCAGACCGCCGGGGACGCAACCGTCTGGGCGCGCCGATTGCGGCCGGTCAGCCTTCGCCGTTGACCGCCGCTGTCGCGGAGACCGACGCCGCCGCCGCCCCCGCCGCCACCGGCGTCTGGTCAGCGGGCTCCGAACCGGCCACCACGGTCGCGGGGGCCGGGACGGGCGCGGCCTTGATGTTCTGCGCCGTGCAGGTGGCCAGATCCCGCGCGACATGGCGCCCGACGCAGAAGATGTCCTCGTAGCTGGGTCGTGAGGCCGCGAGGCACTGGAACAGCATCAGTTTGGACATATTCAGGCAGAACTCGCTGTTCTGCTCGACCGTCAGGGCTTCGGTGTTGGCTCGGCTGTCTTCGCCGCCGGCGCCCAGGGCGGCCAGGGCGGCGAGCGCGAGCGAACGCACCACCGCCGGCGTATAGGGCGGACCCGAACGGGCCGGCGTCACCTCAAGCCCCGAACCGCTGTTGGCGGCGGCGAACAGGCGGGCCGAGTCCTCGGCCGACGGCAACATCTGGACAGCGGACAGGGCTTTGGCGCCCTGCAGCCGGGCGTCCCGGTCGGCGATATTGACGACCGCCCAGCGGCGACGCGGGTCTGACCGGCCCTGGATGGTGTAGGCGTCTTCCTCGACCGCATCGGCGATCGCCAGCATCGCGGCCGAATCCCGTCCGATGGCCTCGACGATCAGCCCGGCCGCCGCCTCGGCTCCGGGGAGGGTGGCGGCGTAGGCCGGGTCCGCGATGATCCGGGCGACCATCTCCTGCCGGACGGTCGGATCAACCGCATAGGTGCGTACGCCATCGACGAACTCGGGCGACTGGAGCGCGAGGATGGAGCCGTACGCGATCATGCCGCGAGATATTTGCGCCGGCTCATACGAGGCGCCCTTCCGGATCGCGGCCTGGATGGCTTCGGCGGATTGGAACCCGGCCTCGATCGTACTGACGTCGCGCATGAAGGCGACATAGATGGAGGCGGCCTCGGCCACCCCCTGGTTAAGGCTGACGGCCGGCGGCGGCGGCGGCGGGGGGGCCGGCTCGGGTTCCGGTTCCGGCGTGGCGCAGGCCGTCAGTACGGTCATCGCGGCGATGGCGGCCAGCGACAGACCGCGGCGAATACGAGCCTCAAACATACGAAATCCCCACCCTGGACGCGCGGCGCCGCCTCGTGGCGCCGGAACTTCGGAGCCCGTTATAACGCGGCTAAAACCGTTCCACGAGCGTTAATGCCAGCTTGGCCGCAAGGCGGAGGCCGGGAGGATCGATTATTCAGGCGCAGAGCGCTCGGGCTGGGTGTTCAATCTTTCCGTTATCGAGGGCGCGGGACGCGGCGCCGGCGCGGTGGAGGAGACTGGCGCGGCCGGTTGCGGGACCGGCGTGATGATGATCGGTTCGGCCGCCCTCGGCGGCGGATCGGTAGGGACCACGTCCGACACCGTGACGATGGGCGCGGGCATGGCGGCCCCGCGCGAGCATGTCGCCAGATCGCGCACAATGTGGCGGCCGAGGCAGAACATGTCCTCGTAATTGGGCCGCGAAGCCGCGAGGCACTGGAACAGGTTCAGCTTTGACATGGTCAGGCAACCCTGGCTGACCCGGTCGAATTGAAGGGCGTCGGTGTTGATCCGGGCGTTCTCGCCAGCATAGCCAAGCGCGGCGAGGGCCGCGATGGCGAGGCCGTTTTCCACGGCGGGAGGATAGGGCGGCTTGCGCGGCGCGCCGCTGACCGCCAGGGCGCCGCCCCCGCTGTGTGCGGCGTCGAACAGCCGGGCGGCCTCTCCCGCCGGAGGCGTCATGGTCTGCGCCGAGCGCGTCTTGGCAGCCTCGAGCCGGCCTTCGCGGTCCCTGACCTCGGCAATGCCCCAGTAACGACGCGGGTCGTATCGCGCCTGGATGGCGTAGGCGTCGTTCTCGATCGAATTCGCGGCCCGGCTCAACGCGTTGATGTCTTCCGAGAGCGTCGCCATGACCAGACCCGCCGCGGCCTCGGCGCCCGGCAGCGTGGCCGCGTAGCCGGGGTCGGCCACGATCCGCGCGACGATCCGCTGGCGCGTCGCCTGATCATCGGCGAGCGACCGGACGCCGGAGACGAACTCGGGCGACTGGAGCGCCAGGATGGAGGCGTAGGCGACCAGCCCGCGCGAGATCTGGCCGGGATCGTAGGCGGAGCCGCGGCGCAGCGCCGTCTGGATCTGCTCCGGATCGGTGAAACCGCCCTCGAGGGCCGACATGTCCCGGCTGAACGACATATAGACCGCCGCGGCGTCCACGACGCTCTGGTTCAGCCTGATAGGGGGCGGCGTCCGGGCGGCGATTTCGGCGGCCACGCGGGCGGCCTCGATCTCGGCCTGGGTCGGCGCGTCGGAGGCGCAGCCGGCAAGAAAGGCGGCGGCGAGGGCGGCGACGGACAGGCCGCGGCGCATTCGGACGGGGCGCATCGGGACTCCTCGGATTACCGGCGTCCAGCAACGCCCAACCTGACGGCGCAAATGGGGCAGCTGCCGGTCGGGTTCCGAATTTCTAGTCGAACAGCTTGGAGACGGACTCCTCGTTGGCGATCCGCCGAATGGCCTCGCCGATCAGGGGAGCCACCGAGACGCTGCGGATTTTCGCGCAGGTCAGGACTTCGTGGGGCTGTTCGATGGAGTCGGTTATGACCAGTTCCTTGAGGGGCCCATCGGACACCCGCTGCACGGCGGGCCCGGACAGGACGCCGTGACTGATGTAGGCTGAAACCTCCGTCGCTCCCTTGTCGATCAGGGCCTGGGCCGCATTCACCAGGGTGCCGCCGGAATCGACGATGTCGTCGAACAGGATGCAACGTCGTCCCTCGACGTCGCCGATGATGTTCATG
>JBGTSL010000180.1:0-4710 GCA_041940325.1 Brevundimonas sp. | reverse complement strand
GTTGGGCATGGCGTCGCGCGCGTTGACCGCCAAGTTCAGCAGGGCGAGCTCCAGTTCGCCGCGGTCGGCCTCGACCGGCCACAGGTCTTCCGCCAGGTCCAGCACCACCGTGATATCCTCGCGCAGCGACCGCTCAAGCAGGAAGCGCAGTCCTTCGATGTGGGTCCGCAGATCCAGCACCTCGGCGCGCAGCGGCGAGCGTCGGGCGAAGGCCAGCAGCTGGCGGGTCAGGGCCGCGCCCCGTTCGACCGCCTGCCTGACCCCCGCGCTCAGGGTTCGGCGCCGCTTCGGATCTTCCGTCCGGTCCAGTAGCTCGATCCCGCTCGAGGCGACCATCAGCAGGTTGTTGAAGTCGTGGGCGATGCCGCCGGTCAGCCGCCCGATAGCCTCCATCTTCTGGCTCTGACGCAACGCCTCCTCGGCCTTCTCCCGCTCGACCATCTGCTGCTGCAGCAGATTGTTGGCGCGGACCAATTCGGCCGCGCGGTCGGCCAGTTGCCGGTTGGCCCGGCGCAGCGCGCCCTGGGCGACGGCCAGCACTCCGACGACCAGCGCCGCCAGCCCAAGGACCAGAAGCAGTCCGGCGTAGCGGCTGAACCGCTGCGCGGGGGGAGTCTCCAGCACACGCAGTCGGGCCGTGCCGAGGACCTGTCCCGCCTGTTCGACCGGGCGGACCACATACAGCCGTCCGTCCTGGAACACCGTGGTCCGCGGCCGGGCGGTCGCTACCGGCGGCACGGTTTCGCCTTCTCGCGCGAAACTGGCCACGAGACGGTTGTTCTCGTCGTAGACGGCCGCCGCCAGCACATTGGGATTGACCTGCACCGCGTCGACATAGTCCTGCGCGGCCCGGGCGTCGTCGAAGGCGAGGGCGCCGCTAACCGCCGAAGCCAGCAGGTCGGCCTGGGCGCCCGCCTCACGCGCCGTCTGCAGCTTCAGGGAGCGTTCGCTCAGCACGGCGATGGCCACACCGGCGACCAGAAGCACCAGCAGCGAGGCCAGGGCGACGATGGGGAAGCTGGAACGGAGACGGGCGACCCACTGCATGACGTCAGCCTCCCCGAACGCTGAGGGCCAGGTTGAGCAGCCGCGAGCTGATCGACAGCCTGCTCTGGGACGCAGCCTGCAGGTCGATATGGAACCGCACCCGGTCCTCGCTGACGACGAAATGGATCATGCCTCGGTCGGCTGACACGGCCCCGTCGGTGACCTGCAGGATCGGCCGCTGGCGGGATGGAACCACGCTTCCGCCGCCCCGACCGACGTAGAGGATATGACAGGCGGCGGCGCCCTCGGCCGTATCCGGCCGCCGCACGACCAGCGCCCGGCCGTGGGCTTTCTGGGCGCGCGTCGCGCGATCGAGGACGTCCCCGAAGGGATCCCGTCCGACGACGCAGATGACCACCGGCGACCGGCTGTTGGCGAAGGATGTCTGCGGCCATTCGACGAAGGCGGCGAACCGCACCAGGTAGTTGGCCTTGACCGAGTATTCGAGGGTCGTCTGGAGCGGTGAGGGCGCGGCGAAGCTGTGGAGCGGCAAGCTCCAGACGAGGGCGGCGAACGCCAGGATGGAGCGCCGCCCCAGGATCATTTCAGAAGCTCACCTGGAGGGCGCCGAAGACGCTGCGGCCGAAGGCGCGGGCCCGGACCGGGTCGCCGGTCTCCAGCCGGCGATCCTCGATCAGGTTTCGCCCCGTCAGCGACAGCGACAGCTGGTCGGTCAGCCGCCAGCCCAGCCTCACGTCCGCCTCGACATAGGCGTCGACGGCGGCGAGATCGCCGACGGCGCGCAGATGCAGATCCAGTTCGACCGCGTCGGTCAGGTCGTGCTGCGAGCGCACCAGCACCTGATAGTCGGGATCGTCGCCGATCGAGATCAGACCGCTGATGTCGTCCGGCGCCGGATCGTAGTCCTTGGTCAGGGCGCTGACCCCGGCGCTCAGTCGCCAGGTCGGCGAGACGTCGTAGTTGCCCCAGGCCTCGACGCCCCAGGTGGTCGCCTCGCCGTGGTTGGTGAACCCCAGGGGGAAGACCGTCGCCGGCGTGATCGAGACCGTCCGCAGGTCGTCGTAGACATTGTAGAAGGCGTTGATCGAGAACGACATCCGCGGGGAGGGGTTGGCCCGGTAGCCCAGCTCCCAGGCGGTCAGGGTCTCGGAGCGGAAATCTGCGGGCTCGAGGAAGCCGGGCAGGGTCAGGTCGCGTTCGATGCGGTTGGGCGTGCGGCTGGCGCGGCTGATCGCCCCCCACAGCAGGTCCCCGCCGGGGCGCTGCCAGGCCAGCCGGACATTCGGCAGGAATTCCTCGCCCGTGAAGCTGTTGTCCTCGAACTTGGCCCCGAGGGTCAGGGTCAGGCCCTGCGCGAGGCTGATCTGGTCCTGCACGAACAGATTGGTCAGCGTCAGCGTCCGGTCCGGCGGATCGAGGAAGGCACCGCCCGGCGCGGCGGCGAAGCGCGAGTCGATCACCCGGTGACCGGCGCCCAGCACCAGCCGGTGCCGTCCCACATCCATGGCGTGCTGCACCGACAGGTCCCAGGTGTCGGATCGCTCCAGCGAGTCCGGCTCTTCGCGTTCGAAGCGGTCGTAATAGGCCTGGACCTGCAGCTCCCCGCCCGCTAGCGGCCGGGTCCAGCGGCCCACGACATCGCCGCCGCGGACGTGGGTTTCGATGCCCAGCAGGTTCTCGTTGACCGTCAGTCGATTGTCGAACACGTCGGCCAGCAGCGTCAGCCGGTTCTCGCCGACGGCCCAGTCCGCCCGTGCCCCGGCCCGCGTGCCTTCGGCGTCGTCATTGGCCTCCAGTCCGGCCGGCGACCGGCTTTCGTCCCGCACGTGACCGGACAGATAGGCCCGCCACGCCCCGTTCTCGCCGAGATCGCCGCCGTGCCGCAGCGTGTAGGTGGAGTCGTCGTCGCCCGCCGTGACGTTGATCAGCGTCCCGCGCGTGTCGGCGGCGGGCCTTGTGATGATGTTGATGACGCCGTTCATGGCGTTGGAGCCGTACAGGGCCCCGCCCGGCCCGCTGATCACCTCGATCCGCTCGATGTTCTGCAGCGTCACCTGGTGGGCGTCCCAGAACACGCCCGAATGAAGGGTCGAATAGATGCTCCGTCCGTCGACGAGCACCAGCAGCTTGTTGGAGGTCTCGTAGCCGTTGAAGCCGCGCGCGCTGATCGCATAGTCGGACGTATTGACCCGCTGCACGTTCAGATTCGGCGCCAGTCTCAGCGCCTCGGGCAGGCTGGTCGCGCCCGAACGGCGGATATCCTCGGCGGAGATCACATAGATGGCCGCCGCCGCGTCGGCCAGGGCCTGGGGCCGCCGGGACACCGAGGTGACCTCGACCATCGCCAGCTCTTCCAGCGAGAGGCGCGCGAGGTCCTGGTCGCTGGGGCCGCCCCCCATCGTCTGACGCGCTGCGCCGGGGGGCGCCTCGGCCGCCGGAATCGCCGGCTCCTCCGCCCGGGCAATGCCGGGCAGCACAAGAAACACCGCTGCGGCGACTCCCCGCCGGAAATGACGCATCAGGACCTCCCCCGTCGCAGGCTTGCGATCGGATGCAACGCTTTCTCTGGTCAATCGGTTGCCGAAGCGTAAGCCGCTTCGCTCCGCCGCAACAATCGCGCGTCCGCTCCCGTTTCGGTTTCCCCCACCGTTTCCTTTCATGCGGTCACGAAGCTTCGCGACAGCTTGCGGGCCAGTTCCGCCTGCACGAAGGGCTTGTGCACGATCTGGTGATCCTCGACCCCGGTCAGCGCCTCCACGTCCGCATAGCCGGTGGCGAACAGGATCGGCACCCGGGGCCGCCGGGACCGCAGCTCCCGCGCCAGGTCCGCGCCGTTCATGCCGGGCATGGCGAAGTCCAGCACCACGGCGCTGATCTCGTCGTGACGTTCGATCAGTTCCAGCGCCGCCCCGCCGCTGCCGGCCTCGACGACGTTGTAGCCGAGGTCCGCCAGCAGGCCGGCGGTGACCTCGCGCACAGCGTCGTCGTCGTCGACAACCAGCACCACCAGATGATCCTCGTGGGCGACGGGGGCGGTCTCGGCCTCCGCGCCCTGTCCGACGGGCGCCTCGCTGGCGCGAGGCAAGAAGATCTTGATGATGGTTCCCCGCCCCAGGTCCGTCTCGATCGCCACGCCGCCGCCCGATTGTTTGGCCAGACCGAACACCTGGCTCAGCCCCAGGCCGGATCCCTTGCCGACCTCCTTGGTGGTGAAGAAGGGTTCGAAGGCGCGCGCCCGGACCTCCTCGGTCATCCCCGAGCCGGTGTCGCCGACCGAGACCATCACGTATTCGCCGGGCCCCGGCGCCTCCGGCGTTTCGGGCTCGCCGAGGGTTACATTGGCGGTCCGGATGGTCAGCGAGCCGCCGACCTCCATGGCGTCGCGGGCGTTGATGGCGAGGTTAAGGATGACCAGTTCGATCTGGGTCGGGTCGATCATCGCCGGCCACAGGTCCTCCGCCAGCTCGGGCGGGGTGATGTGGACGCTGCCGCCGATCGTGCTGTGCAGCAGGTCGCGCATATTCTTGACCGTGTCGTTCAGAGCGACGGGCCGCGGCTCCAGCTTCTGCTGACGCGAGAAGGCCAGCATCTGCGCGGTCAGCCGGGCGCCGCGCCGCGCCGCCTCGCCCATCATCTCCAGCCGCCGCTTCAGCGCCGGTTCGTCGGCCTGTTTCCGCATCTGTTCGACATTGCCGAGGATCA
>JBGTSL010000179.1:0-4715 GCA_041940325.1 Brevundimonas sp. | reverse complement strand
CAGCTTCAAACAGCTGGGCCTGATGTGAGCGGCCCGTCCCGCCGGACCGTCCTGGGCGCCGCTCCCGTCGCCGCCCTGGCGTCCGCCGCCGTCCAGGACGCCGCTCCCGCCGTCATGGTCTCGACCTGGGATTTCGGCGCCGCCGCCAACGCCGCCGGTCTGGCCGCCCGCGCCAACGGCGGCTCGGCGCTCGACATGGTCGAGGCAGGCGGCCGCGTGGCCGAGGCGGATGAGAGCAACAGTTCGGTCGGCCTCGGCGGCCTGCCCGACCGCGACGGCCGGGTGACGCTGGACGCCTGCGTCATGACCTGGGCCGGCGACATCGGGGCGGTGTGTGCGCTGGAAGACGTGGTCCACGCCGTCTCCGTCGCCCGCCGGGTCATGGAGCAGACGCCCCATACCATGCTGGTCGGTGAAGGCGCGCGGACCTTCGCCGTCCGCCAGGGCTTCGAGACCCGCAACCTGCTAACCCCCCGCGCCGAGGCCGCGTGGCGCGATTGGCTGAAGACCGCCGACTACGCCCCCCGTATCAACAGCGAGAACACCGACTGGGGCGGCCAGCCGGGTGGGCCCGGCAATCACGACACCATCGGTCTCCTCGCCATAGACACCGCCGGCCGCATGGCCGGGGCCTGCACCACCTCCGGCATGGCCTTCAAGATGCGCGGCCGGGTCGGCGACAGCCCGCTGATCGGCGCCGGCCTCTATGTCGACGACGAGGTCGGCGGCGCTACCGCCACCGGCGTCGGCGAGGACGTCGTCCGCGTCGCCGGCGCCCACGCCGTTGTCGAGGCCATGCGCGCCGGCCTCGATCCCGCCGCCGCCTGCCGCCGGGTCATCGAACGCCTCGCCCGCCTGCGTGGCCCGAAGGTAGCCAACTCGCAGGTGGCCCTGCTCGCCCTCGACAAACAGGGCCGCGCCGGCGGCTTCGCTCTCCAGCCCGGCTTCACCTTCGCCGTGACGGACGCTAACGGTCGGACCCGCATCGAGCGCGCCGGAGCCCTGTTCGCGTCGTCATGACCAGCACCCTGATCACAGAACGCCTGACCCTGACCCCCGTCGCCGTCTCCGACTACGACGACCTGTGCGCCATGTGGGGCGACCCAGCGGTCGTTCAGCACATCTTTCCCGAGCCGCTCAACCGCGAGGATGTCTGGTTCCGCCTGCTGCGCGACGTCGGCCACTGGGAGGTCCTCGGCCACGGCAACTGGACCCTGAGGCTGAAGGACACCGGCGAACACGTCGGCAGCGTCGGCGTGCTTGACTACCACCGCGTGCTCGACCCGCCGTTCGACGCGCCCGAACTCGGCTGGGGCCTGCGCCCCGCCTTCCAGGGCAAGGGCCTGGCTTTCGAGGCCGTGTCGGCCGCACTGGCCTGGTGCGACGACGCGCTGAACGCGCCCCGCACCGTCTGCATGATCGACCCGACGAATGCGCCGTCGATCGCCCTGGCGACGCGGGCCGGCTACCGGGAGTACGCCCGCGCGGACTATAAGGGCGCCCCGGTCATCCTGTTTCAGCGCACCGCGGCCTGACGCCACGGCGCCAGCGTAGCCGGACATTAAGGTTTACGGGCCATTCTGGCCGGCGAATCCGGAGACCGCCCGCCCCATGCCCATGCCTGTCGAAGAGCTTCGCGGCCATCTGACCGAAGCCTTTCCCGACGCCGAGATCGTCATCGACGATCTGGCCGGCGACGGCGACCACTATCGCGCCCGCATCGTCTCGACCGCCTTCGCCGGTCTGCCGCGCGTGCGTCAGCACCAGCTCGTCTATGCGGCGCTGAAGGGCAAGATGGGCGGCGAGCTTCACGCCCTGGCGCTCGAAACCTCGACGCCGGCAGGAGACTGAACCATGCGTTATCGTCCCTTCGGCCAGGCGGGCCAGGCGGTCTCGGCCCTGACGCTGAGCCTCGGTCCGCGGGATATCGCCCGCGGCCCCGAAGCCGGCCGCGAACTGATCTATTCGGCGCTGGAAGCCGGCATCAACAGCTACCGCCTCGAGACCGCCGACCCGGTGCTCGCCGAGGTCCTGGGCCAGGCTCTCAAGCACGTCGATCGCAAGCTCGTCCAGGTCTCCCTGACCCTCGGTGCCGGCGACGGCCGCCGCGGCTCGGATCGCGATTTCTCGGCCGAAGGCATCACCTCCGCCATCGACCGGGCCCTGGCCATATCCGGCCTGGGCTGGTTCGATCTGGCCATTCTCGACGAGCCGGCCGAACACGAGCTGCCGCAGACGACGCTGAACGCGCTCAAGGCCCTGCGCGCCACCGAACGGGTCCGCCTGCTTGGCATCGCCGGCGAGGGCGAGGTGATGGACACCTACGTCTCGACCGGCGCCTTCGACGTTCTGGCCACGCCCTTCCACGTCAATTCGCCGTGGCAGATCCGCTCGCGCCTGCGCGTCGCCCGCGAGGCCGACATGGCCATCTTCGTCTATGACTATTTTCCGGAGAGCCTCGACACGGCCAAGAAGGCCGCGGCTGTCCACAAGCCCAAGAAAGGCCTGTTCGGCTTCGGCGGCTCGAAATCGAAGGCCGATCCCCTCGCCCACGCCGGCACCTTCGCCTTCCTGCACCAGACCAACAACTGGCCGGCCGAGGCCATATGCCTCGCCTACGCCCTGACCGACCCGTCGGTGTCCAGCGTCCTGATCCGCGCCAGCGACACCGAACGGCTCAACATGCTGGCCCTCGTGCCCGACCGCGACATGCCGCCCGGCCTCGCCGCCCAGATCGAGATGGCGCGCGTGGCCGGCGCCAAGGCCGCCTGACCGGTCCCGCTGAGACCTTCCGGCGCCTTGACCCCGCCCCCTTGGGCGCCTAGCTGACGGCCTTCACCGAAAGGCCAGCGCCCGTGACCGATCAAGCCGTCGCCAATCCCGTCCACGCCTTCATCGCCGATACGGTGAAGGGTCACGACGTCGTCCTGTTCATGAAGGGCACGCCGGACGCGCCGCGCTGCGGCTTCTCCTCGCTGGCGGTGCAGATTCTCGACCACGTCGGCGCGCCCTTCGTCGGCGTCGACGTGCTTCAGGACGAAGCCCTGCGCGACGGCATCAAGACATTCAGCGACTGGCCGACCATCCCCCAGCTGTATGTGAAGGGCGAGTTCGTGGGCGGCTCGGACATCGTCCGCGAGATGTTCAACGCCGGCGAGCTTCAAACCCTGCTGGCCGACAAGGGCGTGCCCCTCGGCGACGCCGACGCCTGATGGCCAGGGCCCAGCTCGAACCCCGGGCGGACCGCGAAATCTTCGTGGTTCCGCTGGAGGTCCGGCCGGAGCACATCGACGACAACGGTCACGTCAACAACGTCGTCTACGTCGGCTGGCTGCAGGACGCCGGCACGGCCCACTGGAACGCCCGCTTCGACCCTCAGACCCGCGCCCGCTGGTCGTGGGTCGCCGTGCGGCACGAGATCGACTATTTCCGCCCGCTCCCTCCCGAGGCGGTCGGCGTGAAAGCCCGCACCTGGGTCGGCGATCCCCAGGGCCCCCGCTTCAACCGCTACGTCCGCATCGAGGACGGCGAGGGCCGCCTGTGCGCCCAAGGCGTCTCCGAATGGGTTCTCGTCGACGCGGCGACGATGCGGCCGCACCGCATTCCGCCCGACATGCTGCCCGCCTTCGAGGCCCGCTGACGGATCAGCCGCGCGGCAGCTGGTAGGGATTCTCGACGGACACCCGGCTGCCCGGCGCCAGTCCCATCTCCTGGAAGGTCCAGCGCATCTCGACGCCCTGATCGCGCGGCTCGAGGCAGCGGTCTTCCTTGAGGCGGCGCAGGGTGATCACCGAGCCGTCGCCCTGACGGCGCACTACCGGCAGCAGGTCCGACTTCTCGGTGCAGCCGTTCGAGCTGACCCAGAACACCGCCTGGTCCTGGACGATGGCCGCCGCGTGAACGGGCTCGATCTGACCCGGTCCCTCGGCGAGCGCCGGCGCGTCGCCGCGCCCCGTCCAGCGATCGACCCAGGCGCAGGCGGAAAGCGCCGCGGCCAGGGTCGCCAAGCCGACAAGCGTGACGGTCCGTCTCATTCCCGGCCTCCCGCGCCGAATTCCTGAACCCGCCCAATGTGCGCCCGTTCGCCCGCGAGGGGAACCCGCAGCGGGTCGAAACAAAAAGAGCCCCGGATCGCTCCGGGGCTCCCTGAACATCTGTCGAACCGGCCGGATTACGAGGAGTAGTATTCCACGACCAGGTTCGGCTCCATCTTCACCGGGAACGGCACGTCGGCCAGCTCCGGCACGCGGACGTAGCGCACCGAGAAGCCGCGGTCGCCCAGCTCGAGGTAGTCCGGCACGTCGCGCTCCGACGACTGCTGGGCTTCGAGCACCAGAGCCATGTTGCGGGACTTCTCCTTGACCTCGATGACCTGGCCCGGCTTGACCCGGTACGAGCCGATGTCGACCTTCCTGCCGTCGACGGTCACGTGGCCGTGGCTGACGAACTGGCGGGCGGCCCAGACGGTCGGGACGAATTTGGCGCGGTAGACGATGGCGTCCAGGCGCGACTCCAGGTCGCGCAGGCGCGCCACGGCGGCATCCACGTCATACGGGCGGCCTTCGATGGCTGCCATCAGCAGATCGTGGCCCATGTTGAGGGCCGCCATCGACACGTCCTTCTGCCAAGCGCGGATCACCACCTTGTACACACCGCGCAGGGAGGTCTCCCGGGCCTTACCGAAACCGCCGGTCATCCCGGCCAGGTTCTGCAGC
>JBGTSL010000178.1:0-4741 GCA_041940325.1 Brevundimonas sp. | reverse complement strand
TCCGCTCCGGCGGGATGAGACGATCGGGAAGCAGCGTCCGGACGCCCGGGCGCTGCTTTTCTGTTATCGGGGTGAATCAACAGCGAGGCGCGCGTGGCCGAAGACAGCAAACTCATCCTCGTCGCCCAGGTCGCCGGCGGCTTCGGGGTCAGGGGCGAGGTGCGGGTGACGGCCTGGACAGCCGACCCGATGGCGCTGATGTCCTACGGGCCGCTGCTGCGCGCCGACGGCTCCGTGGGCCTGACCCTGACCTCGGCGCGGCCGGACAAGAACGGGGTCGTCGGGCGGGCGAAGGAGATCGCCACCAAGGAACAGGCCGACGCCCTGCGCGGGCTGAAGCTGCACATTCCCCGCGACCGCCTGCCCGAACCGGACGAGGACGAATTCTACCTGACTGACCTGGTCGGGCTGGAGGCCCGCGATCCGGCCGGGGCCGTGCTGGGCGCGGTGAAGTCGGTGCAGAATTTCGGCGCCGACGACATGCTGGAGATCGCCCCGGCGGCGGGGGGGGCGACCTGGTACCTGCCGTTCACGAAGACCGCCGTGCCCGAACTGCACATCGCCGACGGCTGGCTGCGGGCCGTCCGGCCGGCCGAGGTCGGCGAGAGAGAACCCGACTGAACCGCCGTCGACCCGGCGCGTTAGGCCGGCTCACCACAGGAGCAGGGCGCATGGGCATCTTCAGTTCGATCTGGGACCGGATCCGCGGTCACGAACCCGAGGCGACGCCCACCAGACCCGTTCCGCAGGCCGCTCCCGCCGGGGCCGCGCCCGCCGCCGCCGCGCCGGTCGACGTCGAGGCCGTCCTCCAGTCGATGGCGGACATGAAGGGCGGCGCCGCCGGAAACTGGCGCACCTCGATCGTCGACCTGCTCAAGCTGCTCGGCCTCGAATCCAGCCTCGAGGCGCGCAAGGAACTGGGGCAGGAGCTGGGCGTCAACGCCGGGCCGCACGGCAGCGCCGAGCAGAACATGGCCCTGTCGAAGGCGGTATGGCGCAAGCTGGCCGAGAACGGCGGCCTGGTGCCGGACTCGCTGAGGAACTGAGGCGAACCGGAGCCGCCGGCGCGATCCGGCGTTTCCCTCCCATGCCTTCGAGCGTCATCCGCCGCTTCAGCTATGACGAGCCGCGCCGCCGGCTGCGGGTGACCTTCGTCAGCGGCGACGTCTATGAATACGACGGCGTCCCGCCGGAGGTGAACACGGCCTTCCGTGAAGCCTTTTCGAAGGGGCGGTTCTTCGGGCCCAACATCCGCGACCGCTATCCCTTTCGGCGGGTGGAGCGGGGCGCGCACGCCGGATGAGCGGACAGGCCGCCGCTTTCGCATGGGCGCGAACCGTGCCTATGGTGGCGCTTCGGGACTATTCGGAGTGATGGGAATGCGCCGGACCGTCGTCGCCCTTGTGGCCATGACCGCCCTCGTGGCGGCCTGTCAGCAGCCCGCTGAAACGCCGGTGGCGGAACCGGCCGGGGCCGACGCCCCGCCGCCCGAGATGCCCGCCGACGCCCCGCCGCAGGAGGAGGTCGACCCGGCCCTCGCCGCCGCGCCCCCGGGCCCGGCGACCGCCTGCCTCGACGCGATCGGACCCGAGGCCTCGGCCCGGCTGGTCGAGCGCTGCATCGCCGTCAGCCCGGCCACACGGCCCCCCTGCAACGCGGCCAATCCCTGCGAGATGATCCAGGGCGAAATTGACCGCGCCTGCGCCATGTACGAGCCCGGCGAGACCCGTCCGGCCGAGTGCGGCGCTTAACGGTTCCTAGAGCCTGAGGGTCTAGTCTGCGCGGTCATGACGCCCGTCCAGACCCCGCCTGATCTGCGCGCCCTGACCACGCTGCGGTTCCTCGCGGCGCTGTGGGTGGTGCTGTTCACGGCCTGGCCGCACCTCGATATCGGCTTCGTTCCCGTCGCCGTGACCCGGGGCTATCTGGGCGTGGAGGTGTTCTTCGTCCTGTCCGGCTTCATCCTCAGCCACGTCTATCTCGAGGCCTCAGGGCAGGGCCGGGCGGGCGGATTCAGCTACCGCGGCTTTCTGTGGGCGCGGATCGCCCGGGTCTTCCCGCTGCATCTGGTCACCCTCGGGGGCATGATCGCACTGGGCGTGGGCGCGACCGTGGCCGGGCTGACGGTCAGCGAAAGCCTGCTGGACTGGCGGTCCCTGCCCGCCCACCTGACCCTGACGCACGCGTGGGGGCTGGCTTCCAGCGCCGCCTTCAACCACCCCTCGTGGTCGATCTCGGCCGAGTGGTTCGCCTATCTGAGCTTCCCCGCCTTCGCCTTCGTCGCCTGGAAGATGCGCGCACGGCCCGTGCTGGCCACCGCGCTCGCCGCCGGCGCGGCCCTGGCGCTCTACGCCGGGTTCGAGCGGGCGGCCGGCTTCTCGCTGACCGAGGCGACCTTCCGCTGGGGCGCCCTGCGGATCGTGCCGTGTTTCGCCCTCGGCTGCGCCCTCTACCTGATCCACCGCCGTGCGCCCGTTCCGCACGCCGGCCTGATCGCCCTGGTCTGCGGCGCCGGCCTGCTGGTCTGCGCCTCGCTGGGCCTGTGGGACCCGCTGGTGGTGCTGTTCGCCGGCGGCCTGATCCTCGGCCTGGGCGGTCTCGACAACGCCCGCGCCGGCGTGCTCGCCTCCAGGGCCGGCGTCTACCTCGGCGAGATATCCTATTCGATCTACATGGTCTGCGCCCCGGTGCTGCTGCTCGGCGTCAATGTCGCGGCGCGTCTGACCGGGGCGGAGGACAAGAAGCTTCACATCCTCGTGTGGCTGGCGGTTCTGGCGGCGATTCCGGTCGCCGCGGCCCTGACCTATCACCTCGTCGAACGTCCGGCGCGCAAGGCCCTGAGAGGTCTGGCCGCGCGCGGGAAGCCGGCCCCGACGGCGGCGACCGTCGCGGCGAATTCGCCTGAAAGGGTTCTTCAACCCTCCGAAACTATCGTCTAAGGCTGATTCGACAGGCAGGTCGGGAAACACGCCAGCATGATGAAACGGCTCACAGCCGCCGCGGTTGCGGCGACCCTCGGAATTTTCGCGCTGACGGGCATGGCCCCCGCCGCGAAGGCCGGAGAGCCGTACTGGCAGTGCGTGACCTTCGCCCGGATGTTCTCCGGCATCGAGATCTTCGGCGACGCCCACACCTGGTGGTCCCAGGCCCGGGACCGTTTCCAGACCGGCGAACGCCCCCGGACCGGCGCGGTGCTGGCCTTCCAGCCCGTCGGCCGGATGAGCCGCGGCCACGTCGCCGTGGTCTCGGAAGTGCTGACCGACCGGGTCATCCGCGTCACCCACGCCAACTGGGGCGGCAGCCGCGGCAAGGTCGAGGAGAACGTCACCGTCGTCGACGTCTCGGACCGGGGCGACTGGAGCGCGGTCAAGGTCTGGTACAACCCGATCAACGACCTCGGCACCACCGTCTATCCGACCCATGGCTTCATCTACAAAGCCCCGCTGCAGCCGTCCGACGGTCTGCTGATGGCCTCGGCGTCGGCCGGCGCAGACGGTCAGCCCTGACCGGCTGAACCTTACCCCGGGTGCGGCGCTGATGTTTGACGCCGCCGCTCAATATGCGCTCCATGACCACGACCGGGAGACTTCCATGCGCGCCTTCGCCCTGACCGCAATTTCCGTCCTGGCCCTTGCCGCCTGTTCGCCGCCCACGGATTCGCCCGAGCCCCGCGAACCGTCGCCCGGGCCCGCGCCCGTGCTGGCCGGCGTCGACCTGACCCAGCCGTTGCGGGTGGGCGGCAACGAGCCGTTCTGGGCGGTCGAGATGACCGGTTCGGAAATGATCTATTCCGGCGTCGACCGGCCCGAGCAACGGGCGCCGCAGGGCGAGCCGAAGGTCCAGGGCACCATGGCCGTCTGGGAATCGACCACCGGCGCGGGCAATCCGCTCAAGGTCACCCTGACCGCCACCGACTGCAGCGACGGCATGAGCGACCGCACCTATCCGCTGACGGCGATGGTCGAGGTCGGCGGCGAACTGCTGATGGGGTGCGCGGCGACCAAATCCGCCACGATGTCGGCCGGCGAAAGCGGCCGGGTGGTCGATGCGCCCGCGGCTGGAACCCCTCAGCCGGCCGGCTGATCCCGCAGCGTCCTGAGGGCGCCCAGCCGGGCGAAGGCGATGGTCAGCGCCTTGCGCCGGGCCGGAGCCAGCGGCGCTGAACACGCCTCGCGAACCACCGCCCCGCCGAAGCCGTCCGCCACGATCAGACCCGGCTCGTCGGGCAGGATGTCCGACGGGAATTCGGGCGCCACAGCGAAATAGAACAGGTCGCAGTACGGCCGGTACTCGCCCCATTTCCGATCCACGCGGAAATCCTCGATGCCCGACTTGACCTCGCAGATGGCGATCTCGCCGCGCGGACCCAGGGCCATGACGTCGGCTCGCCGGCCGTTGGGCAGACCGACCTCGAGCAGGGGGGCGAACCCCATGTCGGACATCAGCCGCGCGGCGCCCCGGGTCACCGAGAGCGTCGTCTCCGGACGGCTGAAAACCAGATCGATGGACAGGACGGCGGCGGGCACGGCCCTGTATGTTCCGTTTGTGTTCCGCTTTCAAGACTCGCCGCGCGGGCGGCGCTGGCGGTCCTCGAGGCCCTGCCGACCCGACCGCCGCCCCGCGACAGCCGACCCGGCTAGAGGATGAACCGGCTGAGATCGGCGTCGCGGGCCAGGTCGGCGACCTTGTCCCGCACCTGGTCGCCGTCGAAGGCGACGGTCTGGCCGGCGAGATCAGAGGC
>JBGTSL010000177.1:0-4770 GCA_041940325.1 Brevundimonas sp. | reverse complement strand
TCATAACCTGAAGGTCGCAGGTTCAAATCCTGCTCCCGCACCCAAGTTCTAAAGCCCCGTCGGTTCGCCGGCGGGGCTTTTCTTTTGTCCGCTGGGAGATCCGCAGCGGCCGGACATTCCGCAGCCGAACGGCTTGAGCCCATCGATACCGTGAGCCATTGAGGGGGCGCCGCTTTCGGAGGGGAGACCGGGATGAAGCACGAACAGACCGCGGACCTGCCGTACCTGCGCAAGGTGGTCGGGGCCTCGATGGCCGGCACGGTCGTCGAATGGTACGAATTCTTCCTGTACGGCACGGCCGCCACCCTCGTGTTCGGCCGGCTGTTCTTCCCCGATACCGGCAACGAGCTGGACGGCATCATCGCCGCCTTCGCCACCTATGCCGTAGGTTTCCTGGCGCGGCCGCTGGGCGGGATTGTCTTCGGTCATTTCGGCGACAGGCTCGGGCGCAAGTCGCTGCTGCAGTTCAGTCTGCTGCTGATCGGGGCGTCGACCTTCCTGATGGGCTGCCTGCCGAGCTTCGGCTCGATCGGCTACTGGGCCCCGGCCTTGCTGGTGACCCTTCGCTTCATCCAGGGATTCGCGCTCGGCGGCGAATGGGGCGGGGCGGTCCTGCTGGTCACCGAGCACAGCCCGAACCGGAGCCGCGGCTTCTGGGGCAGCTTCCCCCAGGCGGCGGTGCCAATCGGCAACCTGCTGGCCACCCTGGTCCTGTTGGCGTTGTCAGCCCTGCTGACGGATGAGGCCTTCCTGGCCTGGGGCTGGCGCGTCGGCTTCTGGCTGTCCGTCGTCATCATCGCCATCGGCTACTATATCCGGACCCAGGTGACGGACTCGCCGATCTTCAACAAAGCCCGCGAGGAGACCGAGAAGAGGGCCGAGGCGGGCTACGGCCTGACCGAGGTGTTCCGGCGCCATCCGCGCGGCGTGTTCACGGCCATGGCCCTGAGGTTCGGCGAGAACATCCTCTACTACATGGTCGTGACCTTCTCGATCACCTACCTCCACCATCGGGAGGTGGACACGACCCGTATCCTCGCCCTGCTGTTCCTCGCCCACATCCTGCATGTGATCGTCATCCCGTTCGTCGGGGCGGCGAGCGACCGGATCGGACGTCGCCCGGTCTATATCGCCGGCGCGGCCCTGACCGTGGTCTGGCCCTTCGTGGCCTTCCCGATGTTCGACACGGGCGGAACGGCGATGATCCTGGGGGCCATCATGCTGGGCCTGGCCGTACACGGCCTGATGTATGCGGCCCAGCCCGCGATCATGACCGAGATGTTCCCCACCCGGATGCGCTATTCCGGTGTTTCGCTCGGCTACCAGGTCACGGCGATCGTCGCTGGCTCCTGGGCGCCCTTGATCGGCGCGGCCCTGCTGCGTCAGACCGATTCATGGGTCCCCATCGCCTGGTACGTCGTCGCGTCGGCGCTGGTCAGTCTCGCGGCCGCGCTGGTCATGCGGGAAAGCCGGGGGCAGTCCCTGGCCGCGATCGACGAGGCGGACCTGCGGCGGCTGGAGCAGAGCCGAAAGTCCGCCGACTGAGGCCGGTCCCTTACCACGAGTTCATCGGCCTGCCTCATTGCTGACTTGTTCCGCTACAAGTGTGGCGCTACGGATGTAGCGTCGACCTTGCCGGAGCCGTAATGATCGAGTCCCTGCCCCGCCGTGAACGAGAGGTCTTCGAGACCCTGTGCCGGCTCCAGAGCGGCGCCACCAGCGCCGTGCGGGCCGCGATGGGGGGCTCTCTCAGCGACTCGGCCGTGCGGACCCTGCTGGCCCGGCTGGAAGCCAAGGGCCTGGTGGCGCGTGAACAGGGCTCGGATGGCATCGTCTATCGGCCCGCCCCCCGACCCGAGACAATCGCCGCCAGCGCCCTGCGCCGGACGGTCGACACCTTCTTTGCGGGATCGGCGGCCAGCGCCGCCACGGCGCTGCTGGGCCTGACGCAGAAGCTCAAGCCCGAGGAACTCGAAGCCCTGGAGCGCGCCATCGACGAAGCGCGGGAGCGCGGATCATGACCCCCGAGCTGATCATCGACCTGCTGTGCAAGTCCGGCGTGATCGCCGGGATCGGCCTGGGGCTCTCAAGCCTGCCGGTATTCCGCGCCGCCAACGACCGGGTGGATGTGCTCAGGGCCGCAGTCTGCGTCCTGTTGATCCTGCCTCTGTTGGTCCTGTTCGCGCCGGCGCTTCGGCTTGAACTCCTGCCCGCCGCTCCGCTCGACGTCGCCGCCGCGTCGCCCGCGCCAGTCTGGCAGGGTTCCGTGACGCCGGTCGAAGGTCTGTCGTTGTCCAGCACGCTTCGGCCGCCCTCACTGCTGGAACTCCTCGCGGGTGTGTGGATCGTCGGCGCGGCTGTGGTCTTCGGCCGTTTCACCATAGGCGTCGTCTCTCTCTGGCGTTGGACCCGGTCCGGCGCGCCGGTCACTGACCGGGCGTGGCTCAAGCCGTTGGAGAACCTGGCGCCGGGGCGCCGTCCCCGGCTGATTTCCGCCGGGGCCGTCGAGGCCCCGCTCAGTTGGGGGCTGCCGCCCGGGGTGGTTCTCGTCAGCCGGACCTGCCTCTCGAAGCCCGAGACCGCCGACGCCGTTCTGGCGCACGAGCTGGCCCACATTCGGCGGGGCGACTGGCTGTTCCTCGCCCTGTCCCGGCTCGCCCTCGCCCTGTTCTGGTTCAACCCGCTTGTCTGGCTGTTGCACGCCAGGCTGGCGAGCGAGACCGAGAACGCCGCCGACGCCGCCGCAGTCGCCGTAGTCGATCGGCGGACCTACGCCCGCGCCCTTGTCGGCCTCGCCGCCGACTTCCGTCAGTCCGCCGCCGTCGGCATGGCGGCGGACGCCCAATCCCTGACCAGAAGGATAAACCGCATCATGACCACCCGCACCGCCCATTCGCGTCCCTTGACCATGGCTCTCGCCATCGGCGCCCTGGTGGCCGTCGCCACGCCGATCGCCGCGCTGGAGCTCACCCGGCAGGCGCCGCCGGCGCCGCCCGCGCCGCCGCAGGCCCCGTTGGCGGTCCCGGCTCCGCCCGCGCCGCCTGCGCCCCCGGCCCTGCCCTCACTGATGGCTATGCCCGCCCCGCCGGCTCCCCCCGCGCCGCCCGCCCCGCCCGCGCCGCCCCGCCTTCAGGACGGCTCGCACATCACGATCACGAAC
Source organism: Brevundimonas sp. (assembly GCA_041940325.1). Lineage (GTDB taxonomy): Bacteria > Pseudomonadota > Alphaproteobacteria > Caulobacterales > Caulobacteraceae > Brevundimonas. The sequence continues at coordinate 1,610 of JBGTSL010000177.1, read as the reverse complement.
GGAGGGCGCACCCGGACCTACCGTTCGGTCGAGGAGATGGATCCGGAGACGCGCCGCGAATATCAGCAGGCCATGGAGCAGGCCGCCGCGGCCCGGGTCGAGGCCGCCGAAGCGAGGGAGAAGGCGCGCGCCGCGCGCGCTGAAGGGGCTCGCGTCCGCGCCGAGGCTCGGGTCCATCACGCCGCCGCCATGGAGCAGGCCCGGGCCGCCACGGCCGAGGCGCGGGTCGCGGCCGCCGAAGCCCGCATCCACGCCGCCGCCGCCCGGGAAGAGGTCCGCCACGCCATGGCCCGCGCCTGGGTCGAGATGCGCCAGGGCGCCGACGAGATGGACCGGGGCGCGGACGAGATGCGGCAAGAAGCCCGGCGTCTGCGGGATCCTGCCTATCGCGCCAGGCAGATCGAGGAGAACCGGGCGCGGGGCGAGACCGTCACGGACGCCCAACTGCTGGACCTGTCGCGCCGGCTGCCGGAGCAGGCCGACGAGCTGGAGCGGCAGGCGCAGCGGATGCGGGAGCAATCCGCGGATCGGACCTGAGACCCGAAGGCCCCGCTCCGGCGGGGCCTTTTTCTTATGACCTCGCGGCGTCCCACGCCCGGACTGCGTCGGCGTCGCGGGCGCTGAGTTCGGGATAGTCCGGGTCCGAGCCGACGTCCGGCACGCGCCGCCAGGAACGGGCGCATTTCGGATGATCGGCAAGGCGGATTTCGACCGTGACGGCGTCGCCGCCAGGTTTCAGTTCGACGCCCGAGGTGCGGAACACCTCGGCGGCGTCGAGGCCTTCGAAGGGCGCGAACGCTTCGGCCGGTCCGGTGACCACGGGCCAGGCGTCGAGCGCGCCGCCGATGACCTTGTCGCGACGGGCGGCCTCGAGGGCCTCGTTGACGATCTCGAGCACCGTCTCGATCCCGGCCCAGCGCTCGGCCTCGGCCGGGTTGCGCCAGTTGTCCGGCGTTTCCGGGATAACCCGGGCGCAGTTGGAGCCGGTGTCGGGGAAGCGGGTGGTCCAGGCCTCTTCCATGGTGAACGGCGTCAAGGGGGCCAGCCAGGCGGTGAGGCGCATGAACACCTCGTGCATCACCGTGCGGGCGGCGCGGCGGCGGATCGAGTCGGGCCGGTCGCAGTAGAGGCTGTCCTTGCGGATGTCGAAATAGAGGGCCGACAGGTCGCCCGAGCAGAACTCCAGCACCGGCCGAACGACGTCCTGGAAGCGATATTCGCGGTAGGCGGCGCGGACGTCGCTGTCGAGCTCCCACAGACGATGCAGGATGAAGCGCTCGAGCGGCGGCATCTGATCGAGCGGCAGGCGCTCGGCCTCGTCAAAACCGGCCAGGGCTCCGAGCAGGTAGCGGACCGTGTTGCGCAGCTTGCGGTAGGCGTCGACCGTGGTCTGCAGGATCTGCTTCCCGATCCGCTGGTCTTCGGCGTAGTCCACCAGCGCCACCCAGAGGCGCAGGATGTCGGCGCCCGACTCCTTGATGACCACGGCGGGGTCGGTCGTGTTGCCCTTCGACTTGGACATCTTCTCCCCGTTCTCGTCCTGGGTGAACCCATGGGTGAGGACGGCGTCGTAGGGGCGCGGCCGCGGGTGCCGGCGCCTTCGAGAAGGT
>JBGTSL010000176.1:0-4790 GCA_041940325.1 Brevundimonas sp. | reverse complement strand
AAGGGCCAGCGCCGCCTTGGTCAGCTTCTGGCTCAGCATCCGTTGCCGCCCGGCGACGTTGATCACCGGGGCGTAGAACGTCAGGCGGACCAGCGCCGGCTGCACGACCGCCTGATCCAGTATGACCAGCACGGCCACCGCGATGATCAGGTGCGACAGGGCGATGTACCAGCCCGCCACGACGAACCAGACGATGTTCAGCACCAGACCCAGACAGCCCGCCACCGGATGGGCGTCCTGCCAGACGATCTCGCGTCCGAAGGGCCAGAAGGAATAGCTGGCGATCCGCCAGGCGGCGAAGGTCCAGGGCAGGCCCACCACGGTCAGGGCCAGGATCGCGCCGCCCAGCAGCCACAGCAGCCCCGACAGCCAGCCGCCGAAGACCAACCACAGGATATTCAGGATCAGACGGATCATCGCATCTCTCCGAGAACAATGTCCTCCAGATAGAACGAAGGCCCCGCCGGCGACAGCGGGGCCTTCATTAATTCGCCGACACCTGGCCCTAGTGGGGTTTCTCGGTCCAGCGCGCCTTGGCGTCGTCTTTCGTCAGGCTCAGATGGACGTGCTTGTCGTCAACCCGTTCGACCCAGCTGACCGGGATCATGTGGTGCTTGAAGCCGGAGGCGAGATCCAGCTTGGCCAGTTCGATCTGGTCGCCGTGGACATGATCGACGCGGCCGACGTGGCCGCCGTCGGAGCCGACGACTTCGAGGCTTTCGCGCAGCAGCGATAGGTCTACCATGGGGTCTCCTGACGGTTGCGGTGTCGGGAGAACCCTTTGGCCGCGAGGCCGGTTGCACAGGCGAGGCGTTATGGGCGAGGTCGTCAACCTGAACCGGGCCCGCAAGGAACGGGCGAAGGCGGAAGCGAAGACGGCCGCCGCCGCCAACCGCGCCGCTCACGGCCGCCCGAAGTCCGAGCGCGCGAAGGCCGACAGGGAGCGCTCGGCGGCCGACCGCCGGCTGGACGGGGCGAAGCGGGAGGACCGCGATGGGTGAGATGCCGCGCAACCGCCACGGGCTGATCCCGATGCTGGTGGCCATCCGGGTCACCGCCGAACGCCGCCGCCGCGAGGCCGAGAAGCAGGCGGCCGGAGAGGCGCCGGACGGCGACAAGCCCGAGAAGCCGAAGAAGAAGAAGAAGCGCGGCTGGTTCGGCTAGACCGCGGAGACCTTGGGCGCGCGGATCAGCAGCACCTGTCCGGCCAGGACCAGGGCCAGGCCGGCCATGGCCAGCCAGCCGAAGCGGGCGTTCTCGAACAGCACCGAGACCAGCATGGCGATCGGCGGCGTCAGGGCCGAGATGTAGCTGGCCAGGGCGTAGCCGCGGGCGCGGGCGATGCTGAAATAGACCACGAAGGCGATCACCGAGCCGAACACCGACAGGTACAGCAGCGACCCCAGGTAGGTAAGGCTGGGCTCGATCGACCACTCGACGCCGGTGGCGAGGCCGTAGAGGGCCAGCAGGCCAGCCCCCCAGGCCATGGCCCAGGCGGTCGAGGGGATCACCGCCGAGCCGGCCATCTGGCCCTTCCAGGCGAAGAAATTGCCGAACGCCGCCGCCACGACGGCGGTGATCGCGAAGCCGACGCCGATGGCGCTGGCCTCATCGAGGCCTGAGCCGAGCACTTCCGAGCCCGACAGCACGGCGACGCCGACGACGCCAAGGGCCGCCCCGCCCCACGACAGCCACGCAGCCCGCTGGCGGGCGGCGATGCGGAACAGGATCAGGTTGAGCAGGGCGAGCGAGGCGAAGATCACCGCCACCACGGCCGAGGCGATGCGGCCCTCGGCGGCATAGGTGAAGCTGTAGCTGATCGAAAAGGCGAAGACGCCCTGCCCTGCCGCGGCGAGATGCTGACTGAGCGTCAGCTTCAGCGATCGGCGCGTGATCAGACAGCCGGCGAACAGAAGGACGGCGGCGAGACCGAAGCGCCAGACGATGGAGGCCAGCGGCGCCACCTGACCGAGCTGGAGGGTGATGGCGTACCAGGTCGTGCCCCAGATGGCCGCGCACAGGGCGACGCCGCCGATCGCCCACAGGGTGGCGCGGGACAGGCCCGAGGAGGGCGAGGCGAGGGACTCGGAGGGCGCGGTCATCCTCGCCAAGTGGAGGAGCCGGCGAGCGGACGCAAGCCGAGGAATGGGCCCGCCGTCACAAGGCCGGCTTATGGCGTCCGGAAAGCGCCGTCAGGCCCGCAGCCGGAGCGCCGCGCGCGCCTCGGGCGGGACCGCCTCGTAGACGGTGGGCGGGCGCAGGCCCAGCCGGGCGCGGGCCGTCGCCAGCGGCTCGGCGAACAGGGCCTCGTAGTCGAGCGCGGGCAGCCAGCGGGCGGCGCGGCCGATGCGCCAGGCCTGGAGCACGGCGCGGCGCGCGGGAATGGCGCGGTTCTCGCGCCGGATCTCGCGGGCCGCGCCCCAGCCGATAAAGGCGAAGCCGAGGTTGCCGGTCTGGGCGTGGGAGAAGGCGACGACGCAGGCCTCGCCGAGGGCGTCGGTCTCGTAGCCGGTCAGAACGTGCCAGATGTCGTGCACGTCGCGCAGGCGGCGGGAGTACCAGATGACCGGATGCGGGGCGTCGGCCATGGGCGCGACCTTGCGCGCCTCATCGGCGAGACCCTCGGCGGTGAAGCCGCGCGCCTCGCGGAAGTCGCGGTAGGCCGCGCCCACCGTGCCGGGCTCGAACTGCGTCAACCAGGCCGGATCGTCGAGCCTGTGGGCCAGTTCCTCGCGCAGGAAGGCCTGGCGGCCGCCCTCCATGGTGCCGAGCATGCGATTGTAGCCGCGGCCGATCGAGCGGCCCGACAGGGCGCGCATGATCTCGAACACCTGGGCGGTGTCCTCCTTGTCGCGGATCAGCTTTCGAAACGCCCGCAGGGCGGTGAGGGGCTCCAGCCGCTGGGGTCGGAAGCGATCGGAGAGGTCGAAATCGGCGGTGGCGGTCATGCGGCGGTCCTGCCCCGGGGCGGCGGCAACATAGCGCGTTCGGGGCGGAAGGTGAACGCCGATCATGAACCGGCGCCGCTCGCCGGGCGGGGACGGCTCCGCTAGGCTGGCCGAATGCTCAGGAAACGCTCCGTCTCCCTGTCCGGCCACGCCACCTCGGTGGCGCTGGAACCTGAGTTCTGGGCCGTGCTGGACGAGATCGGGGCCGAACTGGACCTGACCCACGCCGGCTTGATGAAGCGGATCGACGAGCGGCGCGGACGGACGCCGCTGGCCTCGGCCTGCCGGCTGCTGGCGCTCGCCTGGGCGCGCGGCGACCGCGCGTTCGCCGAACAGCATTCGCCCGATTGACAGCGGCCAAGGTTGGCGCATCCTCCGCTCCGGAGAGCGCATCATGGCCGACAACCGACTGATCCCCGCCGCCGTCGCCGGCGGCCTGCTGGCCGTGGGCCTGATCGGAGCCGGCGCCCTGATCGGCCAGGGCGTGGTCAACGCCCGCGTGGGCGACCGCCAGGTGACGGTCCGCGGTCTCGCGGAACGCGACGTTCAGGCCGATCTCGCGGTTCTGCCGCTGCGCTTCACCGCCTCGGGCGAGGTGCTGTCGGAGGTGCAGGCGCGGGTCGACGCCGACCTGGCCATTGTGCGGCGGTTTCTGGCTGCGCAGGGCTATCCCGGCGACGCAGTGACCCTGGGCCGGCTGGAGGTGGCGGACCGGCGGTCGCGGGAATACGCCAGCCAGGATGGCGGACCGCGCTTCATTCTCGCCCAGACGGTGATCGTGCGGACCACCGACGTGACCCGGGTGCAGGCCACGACCCGGGCCCTCAATGACCTGGTCCGGCAGGGGGTGGTGCTGCAGGACTTCAACGGGCCGTCCTACATCTTCACCCGGCTGAACGAGGTGCGGCCGGCGATGATCGCCGAGGCGACGGCGTCAGCCCGCAGCGGCGCGGCCCAGTTCGCGGAGGACTCGGGCGCCCCGCTGGGCCCGATCCGGCAGGCGACCCAGGGTTCGTTCGAAATCCTGCCGCGCGAGGGCTATGGCGACGCCAGCCAGTCCCCGGACCAGAGGGTCCGGGTCGTGACCACGATCAGCTACCGCCTGAAATAGCCGGTCAGTTCGCCGGAGCCGGAGTCGGGTCGGGCACGCTGGGTGGCTCGACCGGCGGAAGTTCGGGCAGGTCGGGCGCCGGCAGCGCCGGGGCCTCCGGCAGGTCGACATCGAGATCGACCTCGGTGTCGGTGGCGCGGTTCAGGCCGCCGCCTGCGAAGACCACGATGGCGATGATGATCAGCACCACCACGATGCCGCCGACGAGGAAGCCGATCCAGCCGGAGCCGCCGCCTCCGCCTGAAGGGGGATTGTTGATGGTGGTGTGATGGACGACCTCGGGCCGGTCGTCGCGGGGCGGGGGAACATTGGGGTCCGTCATCGGTCAGCCCTCCGTGCCGGGAACCGCCGGCGCCGAGACTTCGGGCACATCGACGTCGACGTCGATCTGTTTGGTTTCGGGCGCGCCGCCGCGGGCGAAGACGAACCAGGCGACCACCGCCAGCACGACCACGATCGCCCCGACGATGAAGGCGAGGCCGGTGTTGCCCCCGCCGCCCGTGTTATTGGTGTTCTCAGCCATGAGCCGTCCCTTCCTGTGACCCTCTGTCGGCAACCGGAACGAGGAACAGGCTTTGCGGTTCCGTGCGCGGATGGGGGAGACGACGGCGCTGACATCGGCGGCCGTGCCCCTTATGTTCTCTGGATGAGTCTGCCTGACACCCCCGCTCCGCGTATCTCCGACCTCGCCCGCTCCCGCGGCCCCGGCGGGGTCGAGCCCTCCGGCGCCG
>JBGTSL010000175.1:0-4805 GCA_041940325.1 Brevundimonas sp. | reverse complement strand
CGAGACGGACGCGGAGATCGCCGAGGTCGCCGAAGCCATGACCATGGCCGGGCTCGAGGTCGAGGACGTCCACGATCCCGTCGCGGCCCTGGCCCCCTTCACCGTGGCCCGGATCGTGTCGGCCGAGCGCCATCCCAACGCCGATCGTCTGCAGGTCTGCCAGGTCGACACCGTCGACGGCATGAAGGAGATCGTCTGCGGCGCGCCCAACGCCCGGGCGGGCCTGACCACCATCTACGCCCCCATCGGCGCCTATGTGCCGGGGCTGGACGTGACGCTGGTCGAGAAGCCGGTGCGCGGCGTGACCTCCCACGGCATGCTGTGCTCGGCGTCCGAACTGGAAATGGCCGACGACAGCGACGGCATCCTCGAACTGGCCGACGACCTGGCCGTCGGGACCCCGGCCGCGGGCGTGTTCGGGGCCGAGCCGGTGATCGATTTCGAGGTCACCCCCAACCGGGCCGACTGGCTGGGCGTCGCCGGCGTCGCCCGCGACCTGGCGGCCGCCAGCCTCGGTGAGCTCAAGACGCCTTCGGTCCAGCCCGTGCCCGGCGCCTTTCCGTCGCCCATCGCCGTGCGCATCGAGGCGCCGGAGATGTGCCCGGTCTTCGCCGGCCGGCTGATCCGGGGCGTGAAGAACGGTCCGTCGCCGGACTGGCTGCAGCACCGGCTGACGGCCATCGGCCTGCGCCCGATCAACCGGCTGGTCGATGTCACCAATCTGATCGCCTACGACCGCTGCCGGCCCCTGCACGTCTATGACGCGGCCAGGCTGGTCGGCCCCGAGATCATCGTGCGCGGCGGTCAGGTCTCCGAAGGCGCCGAGCACATCGCCGCCGGCACGCACGAGCATCTGATCGCCCTGGACGGCAAGACCTACGCCGTCGATCCGTCCATGTGCGTCATCGCCGACGCCGCCGGCGAGCGCCCCATCGGTCTCGGCGGGGTCATGGGCGGCGAGTCCACCGGCTGTTCGGACGAGACCACGGACGTCTTCGTCGAATGCGCCTGGTTCGATCCCTTGGTCACGGCCCAGACGGGCCGGACCCTGAGCCTGAATTCCGACGCCCAGTACCGGTTCGCGCGCGGCGTCGACCCGGCCTTCGTGGTCCCGGGGCTGGAGCTGGCGACCCGGATGATCCTCGACCTGTGCGGCGGCGAGCCGTCGGAGGTCGTGGTGGCGGGCGAGGCCCCGGCCAATCCGCCCGCCTTCGCCTTCGACCCGGCCCGCGTCGGCGCCCTGACCGGCCTGTCGCTGGACGACGACCGCATCGCCGAAATCCTGACCCGGCTCGGCTTCGAGATCGTGCGGGGAAGCCCCTGGACCGTGACCCCGCCCTCGTGGCGGCGCGACGTCGAGGGCCCGGCCGATCTGGTCGAGGAGGTGGCCCGCATCGAGGGTTACGGCGAACTGCCGTCGACCCCGCTGCCCGACCTCGGGGCCCCGTCGAAGGGGGTGCTCAGTCCGCTTCAGGCGCGGGTCCGGACCGCGCGCCGGGCGCTGGCGGCCATGGGCTATGCCGAGGCCGTCACCTGGTCCTTCACCAACCGCTCGACCGCGGCCCTGTTCGGCGGCGGCGACGAGCGCCTGGTGGTCGAGAACCCGATCGCCGCCGATCTGGACTGCATGCGGCCCTCGGCCCTGCCAAATCTGATCCAGGCGGCGGCGCGCAACGCCGACCGCGGCCACCCGGACGCCGCCCTGTTCGAGATCGGGCCGATCTATCTGGACGACAGCCCGGCCGGCCAGCGCACGGTCATCGCCGGCCTGGTCGCGCCGCGCGCGCCGCGCCACTGGGGCGGCGGGGCCGAGGACGCCCTGTTCGCCCTGAAGGGCGACCTGATGGCCCTGCTCGACGAGCTGGGCGCCCCGACGGCGTCGTTGCAGCTGGTCCAGGGCCAGAACCGCGACTGGTGGCACCCCGGCCGCTCCGCCCGCCTTCAGCTCGGCCCGAAGAACGTGATGGCCGAGTTCGGAGCCCTCCACCCCCGCGTGCTCAAGGCGCTGGACGCCGACGGCCCCATGCTGGCCTTCGAGATCGTGCTCGACGCCGTGCCCGAGCCGCGCGGCAAGGCGACCAAGGCGCGCAGCGCGGCCACGCTGGCCCCGCTGATGCCCCTGACCCGCGACTTCGCCTTCGTAGTGGAAGAGGGCAAGGCGACCGGCGATCTCGTGCGCGCCGTGGCCGGCGCCGACAAGGCCCTGATCGCCGAGGTCCGGGTGTTCGACGTCTACCGCGGCGCGGGCGTGGCCGAGGGCATGAAGTCGGTGGCGCTGGAAGTCGTCATCCAGCCGCGCGAGGCGACCCTGACCGAGGCCGAGATCGAGGCCCTGTCCGCGAAGGTCGTGGCGGCGGCGGGCAAGGCGGGGGCGACGCTGCGAACCTGATCCGGCGGCCGCGCAGCCGCCGGATCAGGGTTGCTGCAGCAACCCGGTGATCCAGCCTTCCAGCGCGGCCGTGTCGGCCATCGAGCCCGGGAAGACCTGCGCGGGCGTGAACGGTCCGATGTCCGCGTCTTCGCCGATGACGACCTTCTGCAAGGTGCTGAAGTTGGTCAGGCCGGAGGGCAGGACGATCTCGCGCACCTCCATGTAGCGGGTCGCGGCGTTGGTCGCCTCGCCGACGTGCAGGGCCCCGAGGGCGCGGAAGTCGCGCACCATCAGCAGGCACGAGCTGAAGCAGGCGTGGTCGGTGATGACGACCACTTGGCCCTTGTAGGCCGGCGCCGGCGCGGGCCCGGTCTCCGGCTCCCGCGGCGCGCACTCGGGGATCGGCTCGTCGAACGGCCGGCCCTCGGCGATCGCCCGCTCGATATCGTCGGCCAGGCTCTCATAATAGCGGGCCGTCTGGGGATCCTGCGTTCGGGCGGCGAAGGCGCGCACATGGGCCGCGTTGCCGGGCGAGGCCCGCCACAGCATCGCGCAGGCCGAGCCGCCGCGCAGCCGCGCCGCCGTGTGCTCTGCGCCATAGATCGTATCCGCCAGCCGCCGTCCGTGACGGGTGTCGCCGCCGCCATTGCCGCGCAGATCGATGACGAGGGCGGGACTGTCACGCCACGCCGGCGCCTCCGCCTCGAAGCTGTCCACCACGGTCGCGGCCTCGTCGGACAGGCGCTCGATGGCGATCCACCAGGCGTCGCCGCTGCGTCGGACCCCGAAGCCAGCCCGGGCTCCGCCGGCGGCCGCGTTCAGCGCCGCGGCGAGGCGGGGCGTCTCGACCGGCCGCCACTCCATTTCGACCTCGACCGGACCCCCGGCGGTCTCGAAGGCGCATTGCCGGGGCCGGGTCAGGAAGGGGTTGCCGTCGTCGACGAAGATGAAGCCGCCGTGGGCGATGTACTGGGCTTCCACCGGCGCCGACACGCGGAAGGCCAGCCGGGCGGCGGCCACCGCCGCGGCGTCCTCCCCGTCGCAGGAGGTGAGGCGGGCGCCAACGAGGCCTTGGTCCTCGCCGTCCTGCGCCGCCACGACCCAGGCGCCGCCGCGCCGGGTCATGACCAGTCCGGCCCAGGCGTAGGGCACGCCCCTCAGCCTGGGGGTCGACCAGATATGCTCGTCGCCGAAGCCGGTGGCGAAGCCGGCGAGAACGGCGCTGTAGCCGACGTAGCCGTCGATGGCGGCGATCCGCTCACGGGCGCGCTCATACCCTTCGTCCAGCCGGCGCCGGAAGACGTCGTCACCGAGCGCCTCGACGGCCCCGGGGTGGCTCTCGAGAAGCAGGGCGCGCGCCGCGTCCAGATCGGCCCGGGCCAGCCGCCGCCAGGCGTCCGCGGACTCAGGCGTCTGGGCCTGGGCCGCGCCGGCGATCAGGGCCGCGGCCACGCCCGCGGCCAGACTACGGATCAAGCGGATCATGCTTCCTGCCCCTTTTCGATGCGGTCGGCCGCCTGGACCGGACCGGCCGCCTCGTAACGGCTTCGCTTCCGCTGTCACGTTAAAGCGCTGTCATGCGAGACGCCGTCGCGGCGAGGCAGTCGCGGACAAGGGCCGTGGGGGCGCCCGGCAACCTCCCGTTAACCTTGCCGCCGCAAGGCTGACGCAAAGGCCGGTGACGGTGTGGTCAAGCGCCCGCGCGAGTCGGGCGGACCGTCCCGCCTTCGGAGTCATCGCCATGCATCGCCGCCAGCTGATCCTTTCCGGTCTCGCCGCCACCGCCGGCGCCTCGGGCCTGTCGGCCTGCGCCACCGCGCCCGCGTCCGACCCCAACTATCCGATCCGCTCGGACCAGGAGGCCCCGGCCTACACCGCCGAGGAGCTGATCGCCGCCGGTTCGCGCGAACTGGGCATCGCGGCCGAGGCCATCGGCGCCGCCATCGAGCGCATCTTCGCCGACCAGGGCGACCGCCCGACCGCCTATATCGCGGGCGAGGAGGGGGCGGGCGCCGCCGGCGTCGGCCTGCGCTACGGCCGCGGCGCCCTGCACATGAAGGACCTGTCGGCCTCGCAGGAAGTGTTCTGGCAGGGCATTTCGATCGGCTGGGACGTCGGCGGCAACGCCAGCCGGGTCTTCACCCTCGTCTACGGCCTCTATCACCCGGACATGATCTACCGCCGCTACCCCGGCGTGGAAGGCTCGGCCTATCTGGTCGGCGGCGTCGGCGTGAACTACCAGGCCGCCGACGGCATCGTCCTGGCCCCGATCCGCACCGGCGTCGGCCTGCGCCTCGGCGCCAACGTCGGCACCATGGCCTACAGCCGCCAGCGGAACCTGCTGCCGTTCTAGGACGGGTTCTGCACCAGACGTAACAGCGTCCCGTCCGGATCGACCAGATAGCCGATCCTGAGCCCGGAGTGCTCCAGCGCC
>JBGTSL010000174.1:0-4830 GCA_041940325.1 Brevundimonas sp. | reverse complement strand
AACAGGTCGAATTGCGCCTGCAGCGCGTCGCGCGATTCCCCCGCGGCGGTCAGGTCGCGGCGGTACTTGTCGCGGGCCGAGCACGCCGCCCGGAAATCCCCCTCCAACCGGATGCACTTCGATTCCAGCGATTTGATGCGGGTGGTGGTCCCCCGGCCGCCCGGCTCCGGCGTGCAGCCCATCAGCGCGATCAGGGAAGCCAGCAACATCGTGAACGGGAACATGACTCGGGCCATCGGATGGTCTCCGTTGATACACCACCAGGGGACGGGTCGGGTTTATTCTTCCGAGTCGTGTATCGGGCGACCTAATCCGCATTCTTGACGCAAATCCTGGAAATTACGCAGATTCTTCAAGGGACGTAGTTTTTCCCGATTGCCTGATCGAGTGGAGGACTTCCCGGGAACGCTCCGCGAGGGGCCGAAGCCCGGACGGGTCCGGATCGGCCGGGGCGAACTTGGCGAGGTCGCATGCGGCCAGGATGTCGGCCAGTCGCCCGGCCTGTTCCGCCTTTGTGATGTCGAGCCACAGCTTGATGATGTTGATGCCGCCGTCGACCAGCATCCGTTCGAAATGCGGGGCGTCCTTCAGGAACCGGGCGTACTGGTCCGGCTCGCAGAAGCCCATGACGTGCTCCACCCCGGCCCGGTTGTACCAGGAGCGATTGAACAGCACGATCTCGCCTTCGGCCGGCAGATGCGGGACATAGCGCTGGAAATACCACTGGCCGGTCTCGCGTTCGGTCGGCTTGGGCAGGGCGACGACGCGCGTCTGGCGCAGGGCCATGTGTTCGGTGATGCGCTTGATGGCGCCGTCCTTGCCGGCGGTGTCCCGCCCCTCGAAGACAATCACGGTCTTCAGGCCCTGGTCGATCGTCCAGGCCTGGGTTTCGACGAGCAGAATCTGGAGACGTTCCAGCTCGGCTTCGTAGTCGTCGGTTTTCTTGCCCATGCCTGCACCGTGCGCCGGGCGGGTCGCCACGGCAATGTTGCAGCCTGATTGCCGGTCTGTTTCGATCCGGTCCGGAAGCCGCCGGGAAGATGTCGCCGTTCTCACGTGCACAGCAAGTGCGGCTGTTCCAGGCTGCATGTCTGTCCAGGAGACCCTTGATGATCGCCAGCCGCCGCACCCTGCTGACCACCCTCGCCGCCCTGCCTCTCGCCGCCGCGCCCCGGTTCGGGTGGGCGCAGGCCTCCGGCGCGGAGGCCGAAGCCGCCCTCGACGCCGCCATGGTCAACGGCCCGCCGGCCTTGGCGGCGGCGGTCCTGACCCGCGCAGGCGTGAGCTGGTCCGGCGTGCGCGGCGTGCGGCGGGCGGGGCATGAGACGAGGGCGACGCTGGAGGACCGCTGGCACCTCGGCTCCAACACCAAGGCCATGACCGCCGCCGTGTTCGGCCGCCTGGTCGAGCAGGGTCGGGCGCGGTGGGACATGCCGCTGACCGAGGCCCTTCCGGGGCTGGGGATCGATCCGGCCTGGGCGGCGACCACGCCCGAGATCCTGATGCGTCACCGCGCCGGCCTTCTGGACGCCGGATTGCTGGATCAGGCCTGGCTGATCGCGGCCCATGCCGATCAACGGCCCCTGCCGGAACAGCGGGCCGAGTTCGCGGCTGAGGCGCTGGCCCGCCCGCCCGCCGGCCCCGTGGGTCAGTTCGCCTACGGCAACGGCAACTATATCGTTCTGGGCGCCGTCATCGAGGCCATCACCGGACAGCCCTGGGAGGCGGTGATGGATGCCGAACTGTTTGGCCCGCTGGGGTTGGCCTCGGCCGGCTTCGGGCCGCCGCGGGACGAAGCGCCGTGGGGCCATCGGGGCGGCGTCCCCGTCGATCCGGTTGGCTTGGCCGACAATCCCCGGGCGCTGGGCCCGGCGGGGACGGCGCATATGAGCCTGGCCGACTACGCCCGGTTCGTCGCCGCCATGGTGGGCGGGTCGCCGGACTGGATCCGCGACGAGACGCGCCGCCGACTGCTGACCCCCGCCGCCGGATCGCCGCCGGCCTATGCGGCCGGATGGGGCGTGGGGGCCGCGCCCTGGGCCGGCGCCGGCGGACCGGGGCCGACGATCACCCACAATGGCTCGAACACCATGTGGTTCGCGACCGTGCTGGCGGCGCCCGAGCGGGGCCTGGGCTATATCGCCCTGTCCAACGACGCCGCGGCGGGCCAGCGCGCCTGCCAGGGCCTCGTCCGGCGGCTGGCGGAGACCGCCGCCGCCGCGTAAGGCTGGTCCGGGCATGGACCGCGACTTCGCCGATTTCTGGAACCTGCTGTGGGAGGCCGGGCTGGGCCTGTGCGCGGCCTTCGCCCTGCTCAACGCCTTCGCACCGCACCAGGACCTGCCGTGGAAGCCGCTGGATCTGGACCATCCGATCGGCCAGGCGACGGCGGCCAAGGTCGCCGACTTCGAGCTGACCCGCACCGCCGCGGCCGAGGAGATCAAGGCCGTCACCGACGCCTGCATCCAGGTCCTGCGCGAGGCGGGCGTGCAGGTCGAGCGGGCCCCGGACCGCGACGACGGCGGCTTCTGCGTCGTGCGCGGGGCGGTCCGGATCACCGGCGGGGCGGTCGCCCCCTTGCCCGGCAATCCGGTGATGCAGTGCCCGCTGGCGGTGCGGTACGTCATCTGGGAGCGCCAGGTGCTGCAGCCGGCGGCGCAGCGCACCTTCGGCAGCCGGGTGGCGCGGATGAACGACGCCGGGACCTACAGCTGCCGCCGCATCTACGGCCAGACCGACCCGGGGGCCCGCCCCAGCGAGCACGCCCGGGCCAATGCCCTGGACCTCGGCGGCATGACGCTGGAGGACGGCCGCCGCGTCTCGGTCCTGAGCGACTGGGACGGAACCGGGCCGCGGGGGGCGGAGGGCCGGTCCTTCCTGAAGCGAGTCCGCGACGGGGCCTGCCGGGTGTTCTCCACCGTGCTGACGCCGGACTACAACGAGGCCCACGCCAACCACCTGCATCTCGACGGGGCCGAGCGCGGCCTGTGCGCCTGAGCCCCGGTAACCCTGTTCGCCGGAGGGGCGAATCGGTTTGCGGTTGACCGCTCCCCTTTTTTCGCGAGAGAAATGCGGCGCAGTCCGGATTTGGCGCGGCTTCCACACCCGTGCAGCGCTCCTTCGCCTGAACGAGCTTGTCCAGATGGGCTGACGGGCGACCCCGCAGGGGCGCCTGCCTGGAAAGCGCGTTTACGGAGACGCAGACATGGCGACCGGCACGGTCAAGTGGTACAACCCCACCAAGGGCTACGGCTTCATCCAGCCCGATGGCGGCGGTCAGGACGTGTTCGTTCACGTCACGGCCGTCCAGAAGGCGGGCCTGCAAGGCCTCGATGAGAACGCCAAGGTCGAATACGAGCTGGAATCCCAGCGCGGCAAGACCTCGGCGGTGGACCTCAAGCTCCTCTGAGCTAGATCACCTCCTTGTTCACGGCGGGCGCGGCGGCTTCGGCTTCCGCGCCCGTTTCGTTTTCAGAGACCAGCGGCGCCGCCGGCCCCGGCTTCGTCCGCGCGCTCCACTGCGCCAGCACCACCCCGGCCAGCACCGCCGCGCCGCCGGCCAGCTGGGGCGCCGTCAGGGTCTCGGCGAACAGCAGCCAGCCGAGCACGGCCGCCACCACCGGCTGGATCAGCACCGTCACGGCGGTCAGGGCGGCGGGCAGCCGGCCCAGCGACCAGGCCACGCCCCCCTGCCCCGCCACATGCACCAGGCCCAGCCCGGCGCAGGCCAGCCAGCCGCCGGTCGACCCCGGCGTCAGCCGCTCGCCCAGCGCCAGCGCCAGCCCCAGCAGCGGCGCCAGCCCCAGGGCCGTGGTCCACAGCATGATGCGCGTCGCCGCTGCCCGCCCGCGCAGGGTCTTCACCGTCAGGAAATAGCCGGCGTACCAGAGCGCCGTCACCGCCGCGAACAGGTCGCCCAGCCGCGGGTTCGACCCCTGGCGCCCGTCCGCGCCCGCCGACATCGTCCACGCCCCCGCCAGGGCCACGGCCAGGGCGATCAGGAACAGGGCCCGCGGCCGCTCGCGGAACATCAGCCACGCCGCCGCCGTCACGATCACCGGCGTCAGATTGGTCAGCACCGTGGCGTTGGCCACCGAGGTGAAGGCGATCGAATAGTGCCAGAAGCTGAGATCCAGCACGAAGAACAGCGCCGCCAGCCCCATCAGCGCCGACGGCCGCCCCGGCCCGCGCTCGCCCGCCGCCTGCCCCGGCCGCCACGCCAGCAGCATCAGCAGCGGCAGGGCGAAGGCGAACCGCCACATCCCCGCCGCCGCCGGCCCGACCTCGGCCAGCCGCACCAGGATCGGGGCCAGCCCCAGCACCGCGGCCGAGGCGATCAGAACCATGAGGGGCGCGGCGCGGGCGGGGGTCATGGAGCGCGTATACGGCCTTCTCCCCCCGAGGGAGAAGGTGGCCGGCGCAGCCGGTCGGATGAGGGGGCTGGATCGGCCACGCTGGCCTTCAAATGTCGAGCGCCCGGAGCGAGCCCCCTCATCCGGCCCTCCGGGCCACCTTCTCCCTCGAGGGGAGAAGGACGACCGTGTCCTCGACGATTGCGCAAACCCTGTCATTCCGACACTCCCGGACCCTCGTCGCGCGGCGGCAGGTCGGCGTATTCGGGCGGCAGGGGGCGGCCGGCGGCGAGGTCCTCGGCGAGGCGCAGGGCGCGCTCGCGGACCCAGCGCAGGGTCAGGGCCTCCCCGGCCTCACGGTCGCGCTCCTGCTCGGCCGGATCGTATTCGACCCATTCGAACAGGGCGTCGAGGCGGGCGATCTCGTTGGCCGCCCGGGCCAGCCGCAGCGCCGTCAGCCCCCGCCCGCCCCAGACCG